>CAXBIJ010000153.1:0-8606 GCA_963975675.1 uncultured Maribacter sp.
TGTTGGTGAAAGCTATGGCGGTACTCGAGTTATGGGACTGTCGTTAGCATTACAAAACCAACAATGGATGTATTTAAATGGTGTAATTATGGTTTCACCCGCAGACTACAAGGTAATTCGCAATAGCGGACCTGTTGCTGAAGCAATAAATCTTCCTTACTACACTGCAGCTGCTTGGCATCATAAGGCATTACCTCAAGCACTTCAAAGCAAAGATTTATTAGAGATTTTACCAGAATCTGAAGCATATACCATTAATCAATTAATTCCTGCTTTAGCTAAAGGTGGATTTTTAGCTGAAGCTGAAAAGAGAAAAGTAGCCGAAAAAGTAGCTTACTATTCCGGATTAGACCAGCAAGATATATTAGAACAGAACCTATCGGTACCAACCAACTTTTTCTGGAAAAACCTTTTAAAAGATAAGAATGGTTTCACAGTAGGCCGATTAGATTCTAGATACTTAGGTATTGATAAGCAATTGGCTGGTATGAGACCAGATTACAGTTCAGAACTAACATCTTGGTTACATAGCTTTACCCCTGCAATCAATTACTATTTACAAGAAGAATTGAATTTCAAGACAGATGTTAAATACAACATGTTCGGCCCTGTTCACCCTTGGAACAATGACGATGATAATACCCGTGAAGATTTAAGACAAGCAATGGCGCAGAATCCTTATTTAAATGTGATGATACAATCGGGCTATTATGATGGCGCTACAACGTATTTTAATGCCAAGTACACCATGTGGCAAGTTGACCCAAGTGGCAGAATGAAAGATAGGTTTAGCTTTAAAGGTTACCGTTCTGGCCATATGATGTATTTAAGAAGAGAAGATCTTAAAACTGCAAATGATGATATTCGCGATTTTATCAAAAGAACTATGACAAATGGTGAAAGTGCTAAGTACTAACGTTTAGGTTTATTTTTCCATTACGGTTTTAGACATTCCTAATAAAGACAAAGAACTAATTTCAACGTTTTCTATTAGGAATGTTTTTTTTATTTCTAATTCAGAATACCCGACAGCATCTTTAAAAAGTTTATCTCGTTTACGTTGCTTTCTTTTTTTAAAAATATCAATAGTAACACCTAACGTTGCTCCACCCAAAACAGTGGCTAACAAATCGGCATTATCCCAACCGCCGTATTGCTTTTGATCAATACTTTCTTTGGCCAAACCAATAAGTAGACTACCTCCTATTGCCCCAATAAACGTCCAGGTTCTATCACCATCTGAAATTTGACTAGCTACACCAGCACCCACTAAACCATATAAATTTCCTCCAAGAAAGTGAAGCACCTTATCTTGCTGTATTTGACTATATGTACTGTGAAGCGACCCCAGAATAAAGAGGAAAGCAAATATTTTTCTCATAGTTGGCAAAGATAGAGATTCTAATTCAGCGATTGACTTTAAATTAGTTTACAGTAATAAAGCTAAATCTGTATTGACTTTAATTTATAGTATCTTAGAATTTTAAAATTTATATGGAAATAAAGAACTTTATTAAAAGCCTAAAAGTCATGCATTTATTTTTAGTTGCTGGCCTAAGCATTTTTACGATTTGGGTTATTATTCAAATTAACAGTTTCAACACTAGTACTAATGGTGACAATGTATATTTATATCTAGTTCCTGTTCTTGCCTTATTAGGTTATTTCGGAAGTCAAATGATTTTCAAAAAAATGACAGCTAGAATTAAGTTGGAAAGTCAATTAGCAGACAAATTGAAAAAATACCAATTTGCATTACATCTTAAATATGCGCTTATAGAAATTCCTGCTTTTCTTGGTCTCTTTGTTTATTATAGTACAGGTAACGCTTTACCAGTTGTAATCTCTATTTGTTTATTAGCATATTTATTTGTGCAAAAACCAAATAAAGAAAACATAGTTAATAACGTACCATTATCCTCAGAAGAAAAAAACCTAGTTCAAAACTCATAACCTTATACTAAAAATGAAAAATTTAAATAAAATAATACTAGCCTGTATGTTATCGCTTTTTGGATTTGCCAATTTACAATCACAAGATTGGGCCGACTTAAATCGTTTTAAAGACGATAACGCAAAACTACCAGCTGTTCAAGAAAATGAAAAGCGTATTTTATTTATGGGTAATTCGATAACCATAGGTTGGTTAAATCTTAGACCAGAATTCTTTGCAAATAAACCTTATGTTAATCGCGGTATTAGTGGTCAAACTACTCCTCAAATGTTGGTGAGATTTAGACAAGATGTTATTGATTTGCACCCAAAGGTAGTAATCATTTTAGCCGGAACTAACGATATCGCTGGTAATACAGGTCCTTCAACTTTAGAAATGATTATGGATAATATTAAAGGAATGACTGAAATGGCAAAAGCTAATGACATCAAGGTTATTTTATCTTCTACCCTACCTGCATATGATTACCCTTGGAAACCAGGTTTAGAACCTTCAGGTAAAATTATCTCTCTAAATAAAATGATTAAAGAGTATGCAGAATTAAATGGTCATATTTATTTAGATTATTTCTCTGCCATGGTTGATGAACGAAACGGGTTACCTAAAAAATATGCTGAAGATGAAGTACATCCAACAGTTGCGGGCTATAAGGTTATGGAACCTTTAGTAGAAGCAGCAATTAAAGAGGCATTAAAATAATAGCTGATTTAACTTAAAATAAACGACCGTACTCTCCATCGTTTGCTATGGTCAATATTTTGTTCGTTGTCATAACTAGTTTTACCTATTCATTACGTTCAACAGTCATTCGATATAAATATATGTTATGTAATCGCTACTTATGAAAATCAAAGCCTTATTAATTTTTATAACTACAGTTCTTTTATGTTCTTGCACCTCAAAAAACACAATAGCGCAAGATAAAAAAGAGATTATGTCTATCTTAAATCAACAAGAAAAAGATTGGAATAATCATGATTTAAAAGGTTTTATGAATGGGTATTGGAAATCAGACTCACTACATTTTTATAGTAGTAAAAAGTTGAAATCTGGTTGGGAAACCACCCTAAATAGTTATTTAAAAAGTTACCCTGATAGGTCTTATTCAGGTACCTTAAAATTTACTATTGCAAAAATTTCTCCTATTACCTCCGATTCTTACTTTGTAATGGGAGAATATAACCTAAGACGCGAAGTTGGCAATGCAACAGGCACGTTCATGATTATTTTTAAAAGAATACATGGAGAATGGAAAATCATTGCCGATTCTTCTTGTTGACAAACAATAGTAGCCATCTTTTGATTATTTTTAAAAAATTTTGATTAAAATATAAAATGAAAAAAGCACTTACCTTATTGGTCACTTTGGCCCTATCATGTAATTCTTCTCAAAAAACGGTTAAAGAGGCTACTTCTGAAACTGTTTCAGATGTAGCATCAGAAATTACTTTTGCAGAATCGATAACAGAGAATGAATTAAAAGAGCATTTATATACCTATGCTTCAGATGAATTTGAAGGAAGAGAAACTGGAGAGCCAGGTCAAAAAATGGCAATTGCTTATATTAAGGCAGAATATGAAAAATTAAAAATTCCTGCTGCAAAAGCCAACGGTGACTACTTTCAAGAAGTTCCTTTAGAAATAAGTAAACTTCCGATAGGTAAATTGAGCTTAGAAGGTAAAGACTTTCCTATTGGTGAGCATGTTTTAACTTTTTCTGCTGCCAATACGTCTTCTAATGAAATTGTATATGTAGGGTTTGGGATTGAAGATTCAAACTACACAAACTACAACGACATAGATGTAGCAGGTAAAATTGTATTACTTAAATCAGGAGAACCGAAAAACACTGATGGCACCTATAAAATTTCAGGTACTAGCGAAACTTCTATTTGGAGTAACATGTCTGAATCACTTACAAAAAGAATTCAAATTGCGGTAGATAAAGGTGCTACTGGAGTTCTTTATTATGATACCGAAAATTTTAATAGGTTTAAACGACGGTTCGATTCTATGAAATTGAATAACAATGGCCGAATGGAACTTGTTGATAATAGCGTAGCTGAGTTTTATAGTCTATTTATAGACCAAATATTAGCTAAAGAAATACTATCATCAATTGATACTGATGACACTTCTAAGATACTTGCAAAATCATTGCAATTGAGTTTTGAAAGTTCTAACGATAAAATCACTTCAGAAAATGTAGCAGCATTTATTAAAGGAACCGAAAAGCCAAATGAATATTTAGTAATATCCTCACATTTAGATCATATAGGTATTTCTCCAAATGGTGACATAAATAATGGAGCTGATGATGATGGATCAGGTACAGTTGCATTATTAGAAATTGCAGAAGCATTTAAATTAGCTGCAGATGCTGGCAAAGGACCTAAAAGGTCAATATTATTTCTACATGTTACTGGTGAGGAAAAAGGACTGCTAGGGTCTCAATATTACACAGATATGGAACCAATTGTTCCTTTAGCCAATACTGTTGCAAACTTGAATATAGATATGATTGGTAGAATAGACCCTAATCGTGAAGGGGATCGCAACTATATTTATCTAATTGGATCAGATAAATTGAGCACCGAGCTTCATGATCTTTCGGAAAATGTGAATAGGAAATTCACCAATATGGAATTAGATTATACCTATAATGATGAAAACGATCCTAATCGTTTCTATTACAGAAGTGACCATTATAATTTCGCCAAAAACAATATTCCTATTATATTCTATTTTAATGGTACTCATGATGATTATCATCGACCAAGTGACACCCCAGATAAAATTAATTATGACTTATTACAAAACCGGGCACGACTTATCTTTTATACTGCTTGGGAGATTGCTAATAAAGAACAAAAAATATTGGTGGACAAACCAACAAAATAATTTTACTATTACAAATAAAAAGGCCTGTTATCGAATTGTTTAGCAGGCCTTTTTTAGTTAAAAATACTTTAATTACATATCAAATTAAAACAAAAAAGTCTTGGAATAAATCCAAGACTTTTAGTTTGCTTTAGGGTGGAAGACCGGGTTCGAACCGGCGACCCTCGGTACCACAAACCGATGCTCTAACCAGCTGAGCTACAACCACCATTTGTAAGCGAGTGCAAATGTAAATTTTTTAAATAGTACTCACAAATAATAAATGATATTTGAATAAATATTTCAATAATTACCCTCCTTAAATTTATTCTAATTAAATTGTTCAATAATAATAGAAGCATTGTTAAATACCTGTAACACTTAATGCAATTTAAACTTAAGAACTTTTTATTTCTTTTCGCCTTTGTTTGTATAAATACGAATACAATTATTGCTCAAGTAGATAGTATTATGCTATATAAAGAAAAGATAATAGAAATTACCTCTAGCCCAAATTTTTCGGCAAACAACATTACCTATATTGACCTTTTAAACAACTTATCCTATAGATTAAGATATTCAGAATTGGATTCGATGGAATCATTATCAAAAAAAGCACTCCAGTTAAGTAAAAATATTAACTACAAAGAAGGAGAATTGGAAGCCTTGACCAATTTTTCCGCTTTTCATTTATTTAGTGGCGATACGGGTAAAGCTATAGAATATGGTAATTTGGTTTTGGCTGCAGAAGAAATATCCAATTTTCCGCAAAAAAAAATGAAGGTTTATAATCAATTGGGGCAGGCCTATTTTATTAAACAAGATTATCCTTTAACCTATTCTCACTTTTTAAATGCTATATCGCTTAGTGAAAAGTATCATGATGAATCTTATCAGTTTAGAATGAACATGAATTTAGGGACTATGTTCAATCTTCTTGAAGATTATGATGAAGCCATAGTATTTTATACAGAAGCACTTAAGTCCTCAGAAAAGCTCAAAGATGAGGAAATGGATGCTATGGTGTCAAGTAATTTGGGTTATCTGTTCATTCAAAAGGAAGATTTTAAAAAAGCAGAAGCCTTATTATTAAAAAGTACTGCATACTTTGAAAAAGCAAAAATAAATGAATGGCTTGCCTTTAGCTGCGCTACTTTGGGTCATTTAAATTTGAAACTGAATAATTATAGTGAAGCCATAGTTAATTACGACAAAGCACTTCTTCTACATAAATCGTTAAATGATATAAAAGGAAGGGCAGATATAAATTACGGACTTGCCAAAGCAAATTTTGGTTTGGGAAATAGTGTACAATCTGAGGAATTTGTCAATGAAAGTAAGAAGCTTTATGAAACCTTTAAACTAAATTCAGGTCTAGAAAAAGTTAATAGGTTATTGTACCAAATTAAAAAAGATCAAAATAAAATATCAGAATCATTAGCTTATTTAGAACTAGCAGAAAACCTAGCCAATAATATCTCTAAGGAAAAAAACATAAGAAATTTAAATTTGCAAAATGCAAAATTAAATATTGAGAAAGAAAAAGAAAATTTAGTTATAAAAAATCGCTTAGCAATTGAAAAGCAACGCAAATATGTTAAATGGTCGTTAGTGGCCTTATTAACATTATTTGTAATTGTCTTAATAATCTTAAATTCTAATAAAAGAGAAAAATTACTAAACAAGAAACTTGAGAATCAAACTATCGTATTAAAGGAAAATCAAAAAACCCTCACTAATATTAATCAAAATCAAGATCGTCTTTTTTCTATAGTTGGTCATGACTTACGTGGACCTATAATATCATTAAAAGAACTACTAACCTTATATATTGAAGACCCAGATGGTAAGGCGTATTTTGAAAAATTTGCTCCACAATTAAGAGAAAATTTAGAACAAGTTCAGTTCACTATGGACAATCTGCTTCATTGGGGGAAAACCCAAATGTCGGGTAATAAAATTAGTTTAGAAAGAATTTCTGTTAGGCATGAAATAGAGAATATCATACTTTTTTTTAGTAGAGAAATTAAAAATAAATGCATAGAAATTGATAATCAATTAATCGATACCCATTTCGTTAATGCAGATAGAAATCAATTTAATGTGATATTTAGAAATTTGATAAGTAATGCTTTAAAATTTACCCCAAATGAAGGTGAAATCACCCTTACCTCTAAAATAAAAGAAGCTAACTTGTTAATTGGAGTATCTGATACCGGTGTAGGAATGAGTGAGTTGACAATAAGTAAGTTATTTAAAGATACTGAACATATATCGACAACGGGTACCAATTTAGAAAAAGGTACAGGCCTTGGATTACGGTTGGCAAAAGAAATGATAGTAAGGAATAACGGAAAAATATTTGTTAAAAGTAAAATTAATAAAGGAAGTCAATTTATTGTCGAACTACCTTTATCTACTCCATAAATATAGTATTCAAATTAAAATTAGTAGAATACTATTTTATTAGTATTGTTTGAACATTATTATTTACTTATTTATCAAATTAAAATAGATTCAAATTCGCTAATAATCATTGATCAAAACAACAATTTATCGACGAAATACATCTTTAAGACGATAAAACACACAATTATTGACGTTTCACAACAATTATTGCTTACTCCTTTAATTCTACTTTAAATTTAGTTATTCAATTGTAGAGCTTATCTATGTTTCGTAATTTATCAAGAATGTTTTTACACTTCAGTCTAACCAGAGGCTGTATTCTTATATTTTTACTTTTCAGTTTATCTTCAAATACCTTATCGGCTCAAGTTTCTAAAAGAGATAGTTTATTAAAACTAGTAAATCAAAGTAAAACCTTACTACATAAAAATTCTAAGGATACCCTATATATTAATAATCTTATAACGCTCGCAACTGAATATCGTTTTCATAATGCAGATAGCTTATTATCCTTAAGTAAAGAAAGCCTAGCAATAAGTAAAGACAAAGATTTTATAAACGGTATAATTCGGTCCTATTCAAATATAGGTGGGTACTATTCGGACAAGGGTAAAATCGATGAAGCAATATCGTATTTTAAAAAATCATATGAGTTTGCATGTCAAGAAAACAATCTTCATTTAAAAGTAAGCGCCTTAAATCAACTAGCAAAAGAATATGGTTATAAAGGAGATTATGCACTTTCTTTAAAGAGATATTTAGAAGCTATAGAAATTGCAGAAAAAATTGGTTACAAAAAATTATTATCAATTATTAATGAAAACATAGCCCATCTTTACCTTAAGCAAAAAGATTTTGAACATGCCATGGTTTTCTTTAAAAAGGCGAAAGCTATCAATAAAGAAATCGGTAATCCTATTTTTATGGCCGAAACCATGAGCAATATGGCTTCTACCTATGCTGAAATGGATGATTTAGAGTACGCCATGTTTAATATAAATAGCAGTATAGACATTTTTGAAAAAGAAAAGATACTAGATTGGCTGGCATATTGTTATGAGATTAAGGGCAAAATTTACTTAAAAAGAGGAAAAAACACTTGGGCTCTCTACTGGTACAAACAAAGCGAATTACTACATCAACAAATACAAGATGATAGAGGTAAGATTGATTTGTTAAATGGAATGACACAAGCCTTTTTAAACCTAAAACAAGATAGTATTGCAGAAGTATATTCTTTAAATGCATTTGAATTATCAAATAAAATTGGCCTACGCTCAGGAATAAAGGATTGTACCTACCAATTATTCCAAATTTATAAAGACAAAAAAGAGTACGAAACTGCATTAAAGTATCATGAAAT
>CAXBIJ010000154.1:0-8574 GCA_963975675.1 uncultured Maribacter sp.
AGTCAAATCTTTTAATGGTTCCGATAGGAATATTCTCTGGAAAAATACTACTCATTGCTCCGGTTACAATGGTGTCGCCAATGGTTAAGGGTACAAGTCGTGGTATATCTACAAGTTGAACTACATTGTAGTCTTGTGTATTATCCCAAACCAGTGAGCCGAAATGATTTGAATTTTTAATTTTAGCATTGATATTCGATTTCTCACTTAAGATACTTTGTACCGTAGAAAAATTAGCGGAGGTATTTTCAACAATACCCAAGATTCCTTTATCGGTAATCACACCCATATCTTGAGCAATGCTATCATTCTGACCTTTATTTATGGTCACATAATTGCGTTGGTCTGCATAACTATTGTTGATTACTCTACCTCTAATTACCTCGTAGTCAATAGAAGCAGTGTCAATAGCTATACTCGAAAGTTGAACGTTATTAAAAAGCTTGTCTCTAAGTCTTTTATTCTCTTCTACTAGGCTATTATTTACTTCTCTTAGATTGAAGTATGAGGTGATATTATCAGAAAATGAATAAATGCTTCCAGTAATATAATTGGAAGAATTTAAAAATTTAGATTGATGATAAGAATGTGACTGAAACGTAAAAATAAGAGAGATTAATAACAGAAATAGATATAGCAGAAAGGTTTTATACTTTATTAGAAAATTTATAATCTGTTGCATTCACCCCTTGATTTTCAACTTCAAATAATAAGACAATTACCAATTGGCTTATTATTTGATTAATATGCTCTTATAACGTTCTAAATTTTTTAGTGCTATACCTGTACCACGTACAACAGCACGTAATGGGTCTTCTGCAATATAAACAGGCAAGTCTGTTTTTTGTGATAATCTTCTATCCAATCCACGTAACATAGAACCACCACCCGCAAGGTAAATACCAGTGTTGTATATATCAGCTGCCAATTCTGGAGGTGTTTGGGATAATGTTTCCATTACAGCATCTTCAACACGTAAAATAGATTTATCTAAAGCTTTAGCAATCTCTCTGTAAGATATTTGAACTTGCTTAGGTTTACCAGTCAACAAATCGCGCCCTTGTACTGATTTTTCATCAGGAGGTGATTGTAAGTCTTCAGTAGCTGAACCTATTTCTATCTTAATGGCTTCTGCAGTAGTTTCGCCAACATATAAGTTGTGTTGAGTACGCATGTAATAAATGATATCATTGGTAAATACATCACCCGCAATTTTCACTGATTTATCACAAACAATACCTCCTAAAGCTATAACTGCAATTTCGGTAGTACCACCGCCTATATCAACAATCATGTTACCTTTAGGCTGCATAATATCTAAACCAATACCGATTGCAGCAGCCATTGGCTCATGAATAAGATACACCTCTTTTCCGTTCACACGCTCAGCAGATTCTTTTACCGCACGCATTTCAACTTCTGTTATACCAGAAGGTATACAAATAACTAATCGTAATGCTGGTGGAAACCATTTCTTCTTTAATGCCGGAATGTTTTTTATGAACATCATCAGCATTTTTTCAGAAGCATCAAAATCTGCAATTACGCCATCTTTCAATGGTCTAATTGTTTTTATATTTTCATGGGTCTTACCTTGCATCATGTTGGCTTCTTTGCCAACAGCAATAATTTTTCCGGTAATTCTATCTCTAGCAACGATGGATGGACTATCGACAACAACCTTGTCATTATGAATTATAAGGGTGTTCGCTGTACCTAAATCTATAGCTATTTCCTCAGTCAAGAAATCAAAAAATCCCATATGCGCTGTTTATATTTTAGATAAAAGGGTGTATTTTATCGACAAAAGTAATGAATTTAATGCTTGAAATGACGCGTACCAGTCATCACCATTGAAATTTTGTGCTCATTACAGTAATCAATACTTAATTGGTCTTTAATTGAACCACCTGGCTGAATAACACTAGTAATACCAGCTTTATCTGCAATTTCTACACAATCAGGGAAAGGGAAGAAAGCATCACTTGCCATGACCGCACCTTTTAAATCGAAATTAAATGATTGTGCTTTGTGAATTGCTTGATTTAAAGCATCAACTCTGCTTGTCTGACCAGTTCCGCTTGCGCAAAGTTGTTTGTTCTTTGCAAGAACAATAGTATTCGATTTTGTGTGTTTGCATAGTTTTGATGCAAATATCAAATCTTCTATTTCTTGTTCTGTAGGCTTCGAAGTTGTTGCATTTATAAGGTCGACAATAGTGTCAGTTTTATGATCTTTTTCTTGAAGAAGCATGCCATTTAAACAAGTTCTTACCAACATTTCTGGCATTTCAACCTCATTCTGTATTAGAATAATTCTGTTTTTCTTGCCTTTTAGAATCTCTAAAGCCTCAGCATTGTAGCTTGGCGCGATGACTACTTCACAAAAAAGTTTATGAATTTCTTCTGCAGTAGCTTTGTCTATTTCTTTATTACTAATTAGAACGCCACCAAATGCTGAAACTGGGTCGCCGGCAAGAGCATCTACATATGCTTGGTGCAAGGTGTCTCTTTGTGAAAGACCACAAGCATTGTTGTGTTTAAGTATAGCAAAAGTTGGTGCGTCGTTTTTAAATTCTAACATTAGATTTACTGCAGCATCAACATCTAATAGATTGTTGTACGACAATTCCTTTCCATGTAATTTGGAGAACATTGCATCAAAATCTCCAAAAAAGAATCCTTTTTGATGAGGATTTTCTCCATAACGTAAAACCTTTCCATTAGTCTCGCTTACTTTAAGGGCTGCTAGATCGTGGTTTTTGTTAAAGTAGTTAAAAATAGCAGTGTCGTAATGTGAGGAAACGTTAAATGATTTAGCTGCAAATCGCTTTCTATCCTCTAAACTGATATTCCCATCATTTTCTGATATAACTTCAAGAAAGTCAGCATAGTCTTCCATAGAAGAAACACAGGTTACATCTTTAAAGTTTTTGGCTGCTGCGCGAATAAGTGAAATTCCACCTATATCAATTTTTTCAATGATATCTTGTTCTGAAGCACCACTTGCAACCGTTTTTTCGAATGGGTACAAATCTACTATTACAATATCTATTTGAGGGATTTCAAATTCTGCTAGTTGAGCAACATCACTTTCATTATCTTGTCTGTTTAAAATGCCACCAAATACTTTAGGGTGTAAGGTCTTTACCCTGCCGCCTAATATAGAAGGGTAGCTAGTTACATCTTCAACAGGAACAACATCTATTCCTAAATCTTTAATGAATTTCTCTGTACCACCGGTAGAATAAATAGTAATTCCTAATTCTTGAAATTTCTTTACGATAGGTTCTAATCCATCTTTATGAAATACTGATATTAGGGCCGAAGACGCTTTTTTTACACTGCTCATTGTATGATGCTTAAATGTTTTTAATAAGCAAGCAAAAGTAATTTTTTTGCAGTTAAGAATTACACTGGGTTATCAACAAATCGATTAAAGTTTTAAAGAATTTTAGCTACTTCAACATTTACGAATTCTAAAAAAGTCTCATCAGCCTTTGTGAAAGGATCAGGAGTATTCGAATCGATATCTATTTGCCCAATATTTTCCCCATTAACAAATAGTGGTACTACAATTTCAGCTTTTACCGTTATACTACAAGCAATATAATTGTCTTGAGCTTGTACATCAGGTACAACGAAATTTTGATTACTTTCTGCAACTTGACCACAAATACCTTTTCCGAAAGGAATTATAGTATGGTCGGTAGGTTCACCTGCGTAAGGCCCAAGTTTTAATTCTCTCTTATCTCCGTTTTTAAAGTAAAACCCAACCCAATCATAATGAGGTATTTCACTCTTCAGTAAATCGCAAATACCTTGAAGTTTTTCATCTGTTGATTTAGAAGCAGTTTGCAGTATGTTGTTTACTTGAGAATGTAGTGAATTAAACATATCTTTTTTTGCAAAAATAAGCATTGTTGCTATTGCTATGCACAAGCAAAAAATAAATATATATTTTTTGTATAATGGTTGAATCTTCCCAGAGAATTCAATGAAGTCATCATTACCGAAACCAGGTTGATTCGCAATAATTTTAATTAAACCCTTTTTACCATAATAATCAATGAATTTAACACCTTATCAAACTATAAAACACGTTCAATACCGTATACTTTAAAGTCTGTGTATTTAAACGAGATAGTATTAAAAATACGATATGGATTAATATTTCGTTAAAGAAATAATCAATCTAATTATACATATCAATTAGTTTGTAGATTTGTCACGATGAAAGATTTGCTACATAAATTATTTTCAGTTTCAATGGCGTTGCTATTGTTGCTGTCCACTATTTCGTGGACGGTTGAAAAGCATTTGTGCATGGGCCAAGTTATGGATATAGCTTTGTTTGACAAGGCAGATGATTGTTGTATGGAAGCTGGTTTGGCTTTATTGGGTGATACATCTATAGATAAAAAGCACTGCTGTGATAATGAAGCCTTTACTATGCAAGGTCAAGACATTCTTAATCTTGATATTTCTCATTTTAATTTCTCTCAACAAGTATTTTTAATTTCCTTTACCACCTCTTATTTTGGCTTGTTTCAGGAGACTAAAGATAAGAATATTGTTTTTGATTCATATCCACCGCCTATATTGGCAAAAGATTTGAATATTCTTCACCAAATTTTCTTGATTTAAACCAAGAAGTTGAGCTCCTTAAAGTCATTTTTTTAAGTATTATATTGAATTATAGCGTCAACTAAAGTTTGTTTAAAGAAACTATTTCCAAAAGCTTATAATGCTGCTATAATTATAATATGGTCAAGTATTAATATTTAGAATAGTAGTTTAAAATTAGCTTTTATTTTAAAAGAAGATTGTTTAAGGAATGCTCAGAATTTACTTTTCATTTATAAAGTACATTGTCGGTACTACTGTTGCAAGTTGAATCTTGCTTCACGTAATTTTGGCATTTGCTTAGTGTTTTAGCTAAGTATCTGTCATTGATAACCCACTTGGCTATGGGCGACATAAATTGATTAAACAATAGGAATATAAAATACAATGAATAAATATATAATAGTCTTTATAATGACCATGTTGCCTTGGTTTGGTTCTTCTCAAGAAAAAGTAGAAGGAATTGTTTTAGACTCAGAAGGATCTAAAGCATTGAGTTTATCGGGAGCAAATGTCTATTGGCAAGATTCCCAAATAGGAGTAGTGACCGATTATGATGGTAAATTTTCAATCCCCTTTAAAAAGGAATTAAATAGATTAATTGTAAGTTATGTGGGTTTTGTTTCTGATACATTAACCATAAATGAACCAAGAACTATAAGCGTAAGTTTAAAACCTTTGAACGAGTTAGATGAGGTGGTGGTGCAACAGAAAAGAGATGCTATACAGAAAACGTATTTCAGTCCGCAAAATGTAATAACGGTCAATAGCGCAGAACTATTGAAAGCGGCATGTTGCAATCTGGCGGAAAGCTTTGAAACGAATCCTGCGATAGATGTAAATCTATCCGATGGTTTAACAGGTACTAAGCAAATTCAAATGTTGGGGTTGACGAGTCCGTATTTACTGATTGCTCAAGAAAATATTCCAATGGTTCGCGGTGCGTCTCAGGCCTATGGATTAACTTTTACTCCAGGCACATGGATTGAGAGTATTCAAATCACCAAAGGAGCTGGTAGTGTAGTCAATGGTTATGAAAGTATTTCGGGTCAGATTAATACAGAATTGGTAAAGCCATTGACAGATAATGCTGTTTTTGTAAATGGGTATGCTAATGAAAATGGGCGTTATGAAATGAATACCCATTTTAATAGAAAGCTTTCGGATAAATTGAGCTCCGGACTTTATATTCACGGAAACATGCGAGCGCAGAAAGAGGATAATAATGAAGATGGATTTTTAGATGCTCCATTAGGTAATCAAATAAATGTGATGAACCGTTGGCAGTATCAAGATGCTGAAAAAGGTTGGGTGAGTTTTTTAAATGTTAGATTTTTAAATGATGAAAAACAGGTCGGGCAAGTAGATTTTGAGCCTACAACTGATAAGTTGACAAATAACTCATGGGGAAGCGAAATTAATACACGTCGTTTCGATGCCTCGTTAAAACTAGGCTATGTATTTCCAGAACTTCCATTTCAGAGTTTTGGATTTCAAACCGCCTATAGTTTACATAAGCAAGATTCGTATTTTGGGTTTAGAACATATGATATCAATCACGAAAGTATTTTTACAAGCTTACTTTTTAATTCTATAATTGGCGATACAAGAAACAAATTTAAAACTGGAATTTCTTTTGCGTATGATGGTTACGATGAGGTAGTGACTGCTACAGATTATTCTCGAGAAGATACTTCTGTAGGTGCTTTTATGGAGTATAGCTACGAGAATTTAGAAAAAGTTAGCTTAACTGCGGGTCTTAGAGTAGATAACCATAATCGATTAGGAACTTTTGTAACGCCAAGGTTTCATATACGTTATACGCCGTGGGAGAAAGGTAGTTTACGTGGTTCGTTTGGTAGAGGAAAAAGAGCAGCGAATATATTTGCTGAAAATCAACAACTTTTTGCCTCCGCCAGACAAATTAATATTTTAGATTCAGGTGGTAGTGTGTATGGTTTAGAACCTGAGGATGCTTGGAACTACGGAGTAAGTTTTTTGCAGGGATTTAATTTCTTAAATAAAAAAGGAGATATATCAGTAGATTATTATGTCACAGATTTTAAAAATCAGATTGTAGTTGATTGGGAAAATCCGCAAGAAGTGTCGTTTTATAATTTAGATGGAGATAGCAGTGCTAAAAGCTTTCAGATAGAAATAAATTACGAGCTGCTGACTCGCTTAAGTTTTAGAACCGCATATAAGTTTTATGATGTTTCGACCGATTATAATAGTGGAAACCTACAAAAACCATTACAATCGCAGCATCGTTTTTTTGCTAATTTTGGCTATGAAACTGAAGCTAAAGAAAATGGTTCTCAATGGAAATTCGATTATACATTGCATAGTTTGGGTAAAATGAGATTACCAGATACCAGCTCTAATTCAGTACAATATCAATTAGGAGAGTATTCATCACCATATAATCTCATGAATGCTCAAATAACAAAAGTGTTTTCTAATACTTTTGAAATGTATGTAGGAGGGGAAAACCTTACTGGTGAACAACAAAATAATCCGATTTTGGGTGCAGACAATCCTTTTGGTCCTAATTTTGATACTTCAATTGTATATGCGCCGATAATGGGAAGAATGTTTTATGGCGGCTTTAGATTTAAAATTTTATAACACGTTAATATATAATTATGAAAACAACTATTTTATCAATTGCGATGATGTTAATCGCTGTATTAACTTATGCTCAAGAAAAGAATAAGAAAATGACCTTCGATGTAAATGGTAAATGTGCAATGTGTAAAGAGCGTATAGAGAACGCCGCATTGAATGTGAAAGGAGTGAAATATGCCGTATGGGATATACCATCACACCAATTGTCTATTATAATGGATGAACGTAAAACAGATGCGATGAAAATTAAAACTGCTATTGTAGCCGTTGGGCATGACACCAAAGAATTGAAGGCGACAGATGAAGCTTATAATAGTGTGCATCCTTGCTGTTTGTATAGAGAAGACAATTCTGATGATGGCGTACATCATAAAATGTAGTAAAATTACCTGTGTTTATTGATGTTATTTTAGCTGTGGTAAATTGCTTAAAAAGTTTTAGTTAATTTTTTACTAACGTAATTATCACGAATCAAAATCTGAAATATATTAGCGTAGAATTATTTTAAATTCGATACTAATGGCACAAGCAAAATCAGCAGGGAAACCAGCTGCAAAGCCCTCTCCAGCAAAAGCTGGTAAAAAGGCTGCTCCAAAGGCTGCTCCTAAAAAGAAGTAGTTCTGTACTAGCCTACGAGTAGGCATACAAATTGGACATTCAAACCACCTTTTGTAAAAAGAAGGTGGTTTTTTGTTGGTATTATTTGGTCACAAAAAAACCGCTCTTGAATCTTCAAGAGCGGTTTTAATAGTAGTAAGAACAGCGGAACAAGCTAATAATAGCCTGTCGGCGCTGACGACCTACATCATTCCTGGCATACCGCCACCCATTGGTGGACCAGCAGGAGAATCTTCTTTAATGTCAGTTAATGCGCATTCGGTAGTTAGAATCATACCAGCAACAGAAGCTGCATTCTCCAATGCTACTCTAGTTACTTTTGCAGGATCAATAATACCAGCTTTCATCATATCAACATACTTTTCAGATTTAGCGTCATAACCATAATCACCTTTACCTTCTAGTATTTTAGCGATTACAACAGAACCTTCACCACCAGCGTTAGATACTATCGTTCTTAAAGGAGCTTCGATAGCACGGGCTACAATCTGTAAACCTGTTGCTTCATCTTCGTTTTCAGTAGCTACTTTAGAAAGAACAGATTTTGCTCTAACCAATGCAACACCACCACCAGCAACAATGCCTTCTTCAACAGCAGCTCTTGTAGCATGCAAAGCATCATCAACACGGTCTTTTTTCTCTTTCATTTCAACTTCAGAAGCTGCACCAACATAAAGTACGGCAACACCACCAGCTAACTTCG
>CAXBIJ010000155.1:0-8546 GCA_963975675.1 uncultured Maribacter sp.
ACATCAGTCATTTTTAGATTCAGCTCTTGCAATTCAGCCAGATAACGGTTGGCTTTGGCAGCAAAAAGCTATGCCTTTATATAAGGCAAGAAAGTATCAGTTGGGTAAGCCATTTTTAGAGAAAGCTGTTGAGCATGATCCTAAAAAATGGTTGGATTATAGCGGATTTATGAGGTGTATATTTTCTAAGGACTACATTAAATCAATATCTGAATTTATGAGAGCCAAAAAAGATTATGGCGATGGCTATGTAATGGACCACACTTATAATTTTTATATAGGGTTAGATTACCTACAATTAAATCAATTTTCTAAGGCTAAAGAGTTCTTGCTTTTAAGTAAAGAGCAGCAGTTTAAAGACTTTCCTAATGACCCACCACAAGAGGCATGTCATTATTTAGATTGGTATTATTTGGGTATTGCAGATTTTGAGCTTGGTAATTATCAAGAGGCGATTGAATCTTTTAATATGTCTTTAATGGTCTATGAAAATTTTGCTGATGCGCTGTACTTTAAAGGTAGAAGCATGACAAAGTTAGGCGATGTAGAAGAAGGGGCGAAATGGGAGAAACAGGCATTTCAAAATGGCGATAATACGATTAATGAGGATAATGCTATTTATGAAATTTATCCGTATCAAGTTTTTCATAAGCTAAACGAAAGTGTGCGACCAAAATGAAGTTTTTAACCCAAATTCCACTTTCAAAATCAAAATCTACAATTGATTATTCAAGTCAATTATTGTTATTAGGATCATGTTTCTCGCAAAACATAGGAGAAAAACTTAAGCACTATAAGTTTCAGGAGTTACAGAATCCGTTTGGGATTTTATTTCATCCATTGGCGATTGAAAAATTGATTGATAAAGCTGTTAACAAAGCATTTTTTACCGAACAAGATATATTTAATGAGAATGAACGTTGGCATTGTTTTGATGCGCATTCAGAGTTAAGTAATCCGTTCAAAGAAAAATTATTGTCAGATTTAAATTTCGCGGTTGAACGTACATTGGTTCAATTGAAAAAGGCAAGTCACGTCATCATCACTTTTGGTACCGCTTGGGTATACCGAAATGCTTCTACCAAGCAAGTAGTTGCTAATTGTCATAAGGTGCCACAGTCGAATTTCACAAAAGAGCTTCTTGATTGTAAAACTATAATTCAGAGCTTAGAACGAATGGTAGCACTTGTGCGTTCAATCAATCCTTCAGCGAAATTTATATTTACGGTTTCTCCGGTTCGACATCTAAAAGACGGATTTGTAGAAAACCAAGTTAGTAAGGCACATTTAATAAGCGCTATTCATGAAGTGGCCAAGCGTGATGAAGTGTCGTATTTTCCAAGTTATGAGATTATGATGGATGAGTTGCGTGATTATCGTTTTTATACCAAAGACATGGTGCATCCTAATGAAATTGCTGTTGATTATATTTGGGAGAAATTTTGTGAGGTTTGGATAGATGATAGCGTCAGTAATACAATGAATAAGGTTGATGAGATACAGCGAGGGTTAAGGCATCGAGCTTTCAATTCTGATAGTAAGGCGCATCAATTTTTTTTAACATCGCTACAGGGTAAAATTGCGTATATAAAACAAATCTATCCGTTTATGGATTTCAAACTTCCCGAAGCATGAGAAAATTTATAGCTGGTGTGGTAATTACCTTGGCAATAGTTTTTATTATTCGTTCCTGTAATGATGGTAAAGTAGATAAGTCTATTCTGCAGGAGAATTCCATGCTTATTCAGCAAGAAATTACAAACGTTTCTAAATTGATAGTTACTGAAGGCCACTTTGCTGAAGTGTATAATTATAAAGATTCTAAAGAGCTTTTTGGTCAATTATTACGTGCCGAGAAAAAAGCGCTAGTGATTGTAAATGCTGATGTAACGGTTGCTTACGATTTAAGTTTAATAGATTTTGAAATTGATGAAGCAACTAAAACCGTTAGAATAAATAGTATACCAGAAGCAGAAATTAAGTTGAATCCAGATTTTGAATACTATGACGTTACTGCAGATTACCTGAACCAATTTGATGCTACCGATTATAATAAAATTAAAAAAACGGTAAACGCTTCATTAATGAAAAAGGTGGAAGCCTCATCATTAAAAACCAATGCTGAAAACAGGTTGATAAGTGAATTGCAAAAGTTCTATATTCTTACAAATTCTATGGGTTGGCGATTATCCTATCAAGAACAAACGATTGAATCTTTAGAAGGTTTGCAGGTCATTAAGCCGTAGTTTCAGCCTCTGTTAAGGCTAATTCTAAACCATCATCTATTAACTGCCCTAAGTTTGGCTGATTTTGCTTAATGGTTTCAAGATGAACTTTTATACTGTCGGTTAATGTCTTATCTCCACTTTTTGCAGCCAGTTCATAAATTTCTATAGGCAATAACCAATCTGACGGATATTTCTGTTGTATTTCTTGAAACACCTTTGTTCTAGAGATAATGGTATTCTTACCTTCTCTAAAATCACGAATTAATTTATAATATGATTCCAGTTCACTTAAGTTGGTGTTGTCATTATTTATGAATCCCGTACTTAGCGTATGGTCTAGTAAATCAAAGCTTTTTAAATCTGCTGGCCCATGGTATGCAGAAACTATTTCTTCACCAATTGCCATATTATATAATTCGTTATTAGATTTAAAAAGAACTTTGCCATTATGGGTGACTTTGCAATTTTCGATGGTAATTAAAAGGATGCGTCCCTGCAGATTACGTGTCCCTGTAACTATTTTACCTGTAACATTAATACCTCCGGTAAAATCTAATGATACGACTTCTCCTTCATAAATTTTGTAAGCCTTAAGGTCGCGCGGACTCATTTCTTCAATCGGTATGTTTATCCCTTTTAATCTGCCTATGGGTGACCCAAAGCCTGTTTCATGTTGGTTAATATCTTGACCTACTAATTCCTTCTCTCTATAGGCAAGCGCAGATTTTCCTTTGGTTTGAAAATAAATTGGCTTACCGTCATGTTCAATTAACGTTTCAAAGTTTCCAGATACTTGTAAGCCAGTACTTAATTCAATTGTTCCGAGTTCTTTAGAGGTAATCAATTTTTGTAAGCCACTTAGACCACCCCTGCGTAGCGCCATGGTGTTAGCGAAATCTTCTAAAACTTGACTTAAAAAAGCGAAATCTGGAGTTACGAATAGTTGAGGTTGAGGTTTTGTAATATCAAACGAAGTTCTTGCAGCCTCAATTGAATAGGGTAGTTTTTTAACCTGGTCGGTCATGCACCATTGACTTTCACCAATAGAAGACAAAAGTCCTGCTCCATATATTTTAGGGTCTTCAACGGTGCCAATAAGCCCGTATTCAACGGTCCACCAATGAAGATTTCGAATAAGTGCCATCTCGCTTGGTTCGCCCATATTTTCTTGTAAAAATTCAATGTGTTTTTCCGCTTTTTCAATTTCCTTTAAAGCTGTTCCTTTAGCTTCTTTAATTATAGAGAGATGGCGTACCGCCTCATATAATTCAAAATCTTTTGCACTTGATATGGCCTTGCAGCCAATTTCTCCAAATCGTCTTAAGTAAGCTGAATATTCCGGATTTCCTATAATTGGGGCATGACCTGCACCTTCGTGAATTATATCAGGTGCTGGGGTGTACGCTATATTTTCAAGCTGACGAATATCAGAAGCAATGACTAAAACATTATATGCTTGAAATTCCATAAATGCAGCTGGTGGAATAAAACCGTCAACGGCAACTGCGGCCCAGCCTAAATCTTTAAGAATACGGTTCATGCCATACATGTTGGGGATGTTATCAATAGAAATACCAGTTTTTCCTAATCCTTCTAAATAAGATTTATGAGCCACCTTACTTAGGTAATCAACATTTTTACGCATCACATAACGCCATACTGCTTGGTTAATGGGCGTATAAGTCTCATAGTTTTGAGGCTTAATGTATTGGATAAGATGTTTTGGGAGTTTCTCTAAAATAGGATTACTCTCATAGCCCGTGCTGGTCATGTGCTTAATTTTTTATACTGTTACCTTTTATGTCGAACATTTCTTTGATTGAAAATACAATAGGCGTATCACCATGTTTTTCGTGGTAGAGAAGTTTTTCCTTTACCATTTCTAAGGTAGGAGTTTTTCCGACTGGAATCCACCACATTATGAATTGAGAGGGGCCACCTAAATCAAACCATTTCTTCTTATTTCGAAGAAAGTAACTATGCACTGAGCTATAAACAAAATTAGAGAGAGATTCGTAATCTTCCCAAACGCTAACATTGATTGCCATTAATTCATCTTTAAAGGGAGATTCTATGTATGAGGCCGACTTTCCATCGGTATCAGTTAGTCTCCAAACAAATCCTTTACTTTCCTCAGCTAACTTATTTACGGGCTCTAAAAAATCTATAAATTCTTTCATTAGAGGATTGTCTAAAGAGGCTTTAAAGCGAGCAATATTTGCTTGTGCTAAGTAGTGCATTCGTGTAATATTTCTAATAAATTTAATGAAACAGGATTTAATATTTGTTAATTATTAAAAAATTGGTAAAAAAAACTATATTGATGTAGTAAATTAGGAATTAGTAATATTTATGAATTGATTTATTGTAATAAACAGGAAAAAATTATGCTTGATAAATTAGATGATATTGATAGAGCGATTTTAAAGATTTTGCAGAAGGATGCTAAAACAGTGGCTAAGTCAATTGCAGAAGAACTTGGACTGACAAAAACTCCAGTTTATGAACGTATAAAACGATTAGAGAAAGAAGGGTTCATAAAGAACTATGTTGCCATCTTGGATAAAGAGAAAATAGGAGAAAGTATTACCGTCTTTAGCTTTGTGTCATTAGAAACACAGAAAGGTGCAATGATGGATGAGTTTTTTGAAGATGTCAAAAGTTATCCTGAAGTCGTTGAATGTTTTGTGGTGGGTGGTGAATTTGATTTTCTTTTGAAGGTAGTGGTTAAAAATCTAGATGCGTATTACGATTTCGCAAAGATTAAGATAGCTTCCTTGCCCAGCATAGGTAGTGTAAAAAGTGCTTTCGTTTTAAATGAAGTAAAGAATGACACTACTTTTCCGTTGTTATAAAAGAAGCTTTAGTTAAAAAGGCTATTACTAACTAAAGCTCCTATAAAAAAATGTAAAATATTATTTTAAGGCAACTGTATTTGGAGGATATTGTTCTAATATTTGAGATACAAATTCTTTAATACGTGCTTCTTTCTTTGCTACATTACCAGTGCTTTGAAGCGTTCCTACACCTTTACCTTGCCAAACCAGTTCATTTGTTTTATTATCTATTAGGTCTATGTATAAAGAACCCTGTGTGCTTGCGCTAACTGTGCTTCCGCCCCAGCCAAAACCAGGTCCCCAGGCCCATGGGTTATAACCCCATCCCCAAGCGCCACCCCAACCATAATTGTTGGTGTAAACATCTACTCTTTCTTGTTCTTTGGTGAAAATGCTGACTAATAAATCTGGGTTCTCAGATTTTACAAAACCTCGTGAACTCATTTCAGTTTCAATTGCTCTAAGAATTCGTTTTTTATCTAAATCTGATATCTGTGCTTTGTCGATTCCTGTTTTGTAAAAGGCGTACGATGTATACCCTTTAAAATCTGCTTTCTGGTCATAATCGGATAAAACTCTTATCGATGTGCATGAAGTAATGAATACTAGAAGCAGTAATGGAAAACCAAGGAGTTTAATTTTTTTCATAAGCTTATATTTTTTTAAGTACTAAATTTTCTATCTAAATAGATGCAATAATCATGCCGAATGAGCGAATACAAAGCTACTGAGTATTGGTTTTTGGGTCATAACCAAAGGGGCAATGCCTACAGCCACTTTCACAGCAATAACCCCGTTTATGATGGTATTGCGCCGTAAAAACTCGAAAGCCATTTTCAGACCAATAAAAATCACCTTCCTCAATCGGTATAATCTCTTTCATCAACGGTTGCATTTTAATGGTATAAAGTTACTTTATTCTGTTGATAACCTAAACTACCTTTCTTCGATAGTAGGGGTATGTAGGCTTCGTAGTGTTTTAGCCATTTGTCGGTATTGTTGGCAACAAAATCCAGTAATTTTCCTACAAAGATTATTTGGCTTTATCTTTGTAATAGAATACCCAAAGTAAATTTATGATTTTAGTTTTTAGACATTTCTTCTATAAAAATTATGTAGGGCTATCACTATGGCCTTTTATATTTTTAAAAAATAGAAGTTTAAAAAATGACGATATTCTAATTAATCATGAAAAAATTCATTTACGACAGCAACAAGAATTGTTAATTATTCCGTTTTATATTCTCTACTTGTTAGAATGGAGCCTGCGTACTATTTGGTATTTAGATTCTTACAAGGCATATCAAAATCTTAGTTTTGAGCGAGAGGCTTATCTACATGAAAAAAACTTAGACTATTTGTCAAACAGAAAATCCTTTAGCTTTATTAAATATCTTTGTCGTTAAATTTCGACGCGTTTGCAAATAGATAATCAACTTGTTCAAATACCATTATTGGCAGAAAAGCAAGTGACACTTGTCATTAAACGGGAAGACTTACTTCATCCATTTATTTCAGGTAACAAGTATCGTAAATTGAAATATAATTTGTTAGAGGCAAACAAAATGGGGTGTCATACCATTTTAACTTTTGGTGGCGCTTTTTCAAATCATATTGCAGCCACTGCTTACGCAGCTAAAGAAAAAAAATTTAGTTCAATAGGAATTATTCGCGGAGAAGAACTAAAAGAAACATGGCGTCAAAATACAACCTTGATTAAAGCCCATGAAGATGGAATGGTTTTTAAATTCGTAAGTAGAGATGAATATAGAAAAAAAGAAGAATCAGGGTTTTTAGATGATTTGAGGAAAGAATTTGGAGATTTTTATCTTGTGCCTGAAGGAGGAACAAATAATCTGGCCATAAAGGGTTGCACAGAGATATTAGGGAGTGGGGATGAGCAATTCGATTTTATCTGTACCAGCGTAGGTACAGGCGGTACGGTAGTAGGATTGATAAATTCATCTTTTTCACATCAAAAAGTACTAGGGTTCTCATCTTTAAAAGGAGATTTTTTAAAAGAGGATATTAAGAAAATTACTAATAATAACCGCTGGGAGGTGATTTCCGAATATCATTTTGGAGGCTATGCGAAAATTTCCCAAGAGCTAATTCACTTCATAAATGATTTTAAAGTACAAACCGATATACCATTAGACCCTATTTATACTGGAAAAATGATGTTTGGGTTATTAGATATGGTTAAGCATGATACTTTTGCAAAAGGGACAAAAATTTTGGCAATACATACAGGAGGCTTACAAGGTATTGCTGGCATGAATAGTGTACTGAAAAAGAAAAAATTACCTTTGTTGAATATATGAACAAGAAAATATTAATGCTGTTAATTATAGGGGTCAGTTTTGCTTCCTGTAAATCTAAAAAAGCGTACTCTGATAAGTTACGTACAAAGAATGTACTCAACGAACGAAACAAATCAGATGATGTTAAGCCTCATAATGGTCAAGAAGTTGTATTACCGTCAGAGCCTTCAAAATTTATACCGTTTAGAATTGAATCTCCTTCAGAATATATAAAAACTTTTTCTGAAACAGCTCAGATAGAGATGATGGGTTATGGTATACCAGCAAGTATTACCTTGGCTCAAGGTCTTTTAGAGAGTGGATATGGTAAAGGAGAGCTTGCCATGAAAACAAACAATCATTTTGGTATAAAGTGTCATAAAGGTTGGGAGGGTGATTACGACTTTCATGATGATGATGAAAAGGGTGAATGTTTTAGAAAATATAACCACCCAATGTATTCTTTTCGAGATCACAGTATATTCTTGACTACTAGGTCTAGGTATGCATTTCTATTTAAGTTAAAGCATACTGATTATAAAGGTTGGGCCAAAGGGCTGCGTAAAGCAGGGTACGCAACTGATCCTAAATATCCGCAAAAACTTATTTATTTAATAGATAAATATGGTCTACATAAGTACGATAATCAGATTAAAAATGCTGGCTATGAAAACACTTCGATAGTTGCAACCGAATCTGATAAAATACATACAGTTGTAAAAGGAGATACGTTGTATTCATTGTCTAGAAAATATTATATGAGTGTTGATGATATTATGCAATTGAATAATTTAAGAAGCTCTGATTTGTCTATAGGACAGCGAATTAAAGTGAAACTCAGCAAAATCAATTAATAGAAATGGTCTATCAAAGAAGTAGCGCCTTATTTGCAGAGGCAAAAAAATATATACCAGGCGGAGTAAATTCTCCAGTAAGAGCTTTTAAAGCTGTAGGCGGAGATCCCATTTTTGTAAAGAAGGCAAAAGGAGCTTATTTATATGATGAGGATGGTAATAAGCTTATTGATTACATAGCCTCATGGGGCCCATTAATTTTAGGTCATGCACACGAACCAGTTATTAATGCTGTAATTGAAAAAGCAAAAAATGGTACTTCATTTGGTATGCCGACCGAGATTGAAACAGAACTGGCTAAATTGGCTATTTCTATGGTGCCTA
>CAXBIJ010000156.1:0-8519 GCA_963975675.1 uncultured Maribacter sp.
CAGTGGCCCAACTAATCTTTAGCAGTTCTTCTATTTCTTTCACTTTATTTCTATCGCCAAGTTTTTCGTTTGCTAATCTTAGCCCGTGAAGTGCCCATCCATTTTTTGGCAATCTTTTTAAATCTTCTTGATACGTACCTATAGCATCATCATATAATGCAGCTTCAATTTGAATAGCACCCAAATGATGACGGACGGAAAAGAACCAATCAGGTGGCTCATTATAATTTAAATTATCTTCAATTTTTACAGCTTCCTCTAATAGGATTATACTTTCTTGAAACTTAGCATTATTTGCTAAAATTTCTGCTTTTAATACCCTTTTCGCTATTTGTAATAAGACGTCAACAGAATTAATATCCCAAATAGTAATTTCCTTAAGACTCTCGTCTTCTGCATAATTTTCTAAAGATCTTAATTCTTTCTTAGCATTATCTATTTCACCTAAACCTACAAAAGCCATCCCACGGGCATAATTACGAACAGCTTCTGGATACTTTAAAGATGGATCTTCATTATTCATCGCCAAGATTTCTTTCCATCTTCCAAATTTCACTTTAACATAATATGGTATTGTATAATAATGTTGAATAGTACCCCAACCAGGTTCTTTCATCAATAAAATATTAGAATGCTCTGCAACATTATCAGATGCTTCTATTGCCCATTTACTATTCCCTTCTAATGTTGCTGTTGCAGCCATAAAATGATAGTTATGCGGAAAATAGGATAGTGGATAAGCACCTTGGGCATTACAAGTAGTAACATAACTACTGTCTACAGCGATTGCCCTAATGTTTGAAAGTGTGCCTAAATGATAATCACCGGTGCGTATATAAATATGTGATGGCATATGAACCAAATGGCCCGCGCCTGGCACCAAATTTTCATCGAACAATTGGGCGCTTTCGAGTCCGTCTTGTGGGTTGGCCGAAGTTTCAACAATATGTATATAAAAATGATGCGCTCCTGGATGCTTAGGGTTTATTTCTATTGCATTATCTATTGTGGAGATAATCTTTGGAGTCCATTCTTTAGCATTACCTTTTTTATCCCATAAATCCCAAGGATGCAAATCCATAATTGACTCAGCATACAACGTCGCAACATCGGCATCATATGGGTATTCTGTATAAACATTTAGCATGGCATTTGAATAGGCTAAATCAAGTTCACTTCTATCTTTAACAGGTGTTTTTACATACCTTTTGGCTAAAGCAGCTATTAAGTGTTTTTCTTTTTGAGAAGCAGCATTTTTAGATAATTCAACAGCTTTTTGGATTGCATCGTATGCTCTCTGGTAATTATCAGGCTCCATCCCTGCATTGTAATTAGGACCTAAAACATAAGCAAAACCCCAATAAGCCATTGCGCAATTAGGATCTAACTTTGTGGCATAATAAAAAGAACGAGCTGCCTCTGCATGATTAAAACCATATGCTAAAACCATTCCTTGATTCACATATTTCTGAGCTAAACTATTGGTGGTAGTAACTGGAAAATCAAGAACATCAAGACCTTCAATTATGGGAGCTACATTATCAGATTTATACCATTCTGCATCATTGGTAATTGGAGCACACGTTACAAATGGACGTTGGGAAATATCATTTGAATTGGATTTATTTTTACAACCAATCAATGTCATCAGAGAAATAATTAAATATAAAAAATTGAATTTCATGTGATATGATTTATTTGTAGAATATTATCTGGCTTGGGCCGTAATTCCTCCTAACGATGTATTACAGACAAATTATTGAATTGAACATTAAATGCACTAATTATTAATCTATTAGAATTCTTAAATCTTGAAACAAACGAACTATTTCTTCATCTTCAATACCGTTATAGACACCTCTAATTTGTCTTTCCTTATCGACTAAAATAAAATTAGGAGTATGTATGAAATCTTGTAAACCACCATCCCCTTGCTCTACAACAGCAAAATAACTTTTCCGTGCCAATTCATAAATATGCTTTTTACTACCGGTAGTTATATTCCATTTAGAATCTAAGGCACCTTTTTCATTTGCATATTTTCGCAGTACTGAAATACTATCTATTTCGGGGGTTACAGAAAGTGACAACAACATGATATCACTATTATTTAAAAACTCATTTTGAATTTTAATCATATTATTGGTCATGAGTGGACAGATACTTGGACACCTTGTAAAAAAGAAATCAACAATATAAATCTTGTCTCTATAGTCTTCTTGAGTAACTACTTTTCCATTTTGGTTTATCAATTCAAAATCTGAAACAATATGGTTTCCATTTTTAGACTGTAAACTAACATCTACTAATTCTGAGTTAAAATCTGATGGATTATAAATAGGAAGTTCTTCTCTTCCCCAATTATCACATGACAGCAATAAAATAAGAAACGTACCTAAAAACCATATTAAATACCTTAATCTCATGATTATGAATTAAGTTGAAGAAACTCTTTGGCCTCAAGTATCTCTGATCTGTCACTATTAGAATCTTTGGTGAGATCTAGAAGTGATTCAAAATAAAATATAGCCTTTTCGTTATTACCAGATTTTTTGGCGGCTAAGGCAGCCCCATAAATTCCATTAAATCTATTTGGTCTTCTTTTAAGGTTTAACTCATAAGCATCTAATGCCTCAATAGGCTTATTAGCTTTTAAAAGCATATCGGCCAAAAGTTCATCTGCAGGTAAAATTTCGCCTGGTGTAACTGGGTGTTTTGAAGTCAAACTTTCCATTTCTGCAGCATTTCTCATTTGAATTAATGCCTTTTCTACATCTCCATTCTTAAATGCTATCCAAGCTTCAATTGTTTCAATTTGAATAGCAACTTGATTTGCTTTATAACTATCATTTAAACCAATTAACTCCTCTTTAAATGATTTCAATAGTGCTAGCTCCTTCTCTGCTTCAATTAAGTTATTTACATGAATAGTACCAAGGGCTTTTGCAAAATGAAGTAATGATTGTTGCCAAGGAAATTTTTCCCATTCCATTTCTGGTATTTGTGGTAGCTGTAATACAGAAGCTGCTTCCCAATTTTTATTCTCTACGGCTATTCGCACAGGAATAGCAGCAGCGGTATAGGCAATTTTAAAATTTGGTGGGAATATTTTTTCAAAAGAATTTAGGTAGGCATATTGCTCTTTGGCCTTTTCATTTTCTCCTGTTTGTAAATAAGCATAAACCAAATACCCCATTGCATGAACTTCTTCATCCCAATGGGCACCTGGCGCAATACTTTCGGCATAGCAAACTGCTGACGATGCAGAATTTATATTTGTACTAATTGACTCTTCCCATAGCCCTAATCTGGTGAATATGTGTGATGGCATATGTTGTGCATGCGCAGAATTCGGGGCTATATCTGCATACCTTCTAGCAGTACTAAGACCGAGTTCAGCTAATTCAGGATAATCATAAGAATGTATAATGTAATGTGCTATACCCGGATGATTAGGTTCTTCTTTAAATAAATCTTCCAAAATTTTACCTGCGGCACGTTGTTTTGAATAGCTTTTATCTGTTGGTATTGCAGATGCCCGAAGCGCCAATGCATAAAAAATTGCTACTTCAGTATCATCCATATAATCATTAAACATTCCCCCCATCTTTTGGGAATAAAGTTCTTTTCTTGTCTGGTTATCTACCGTCTCCCAATCCTTATAAAAAGAACTAATCGCATTTATATATTGTTCTGCTTTTTTAGTCTTAGGAAGTTTTTCTGCAATAGCAAGTAACTTAACCCCTTTCTTTAAAACTGAAGGTTCAGGTGGTGCCCACAATCCGTGGTAGAAACTCATTGCTACTCCCCAATAGGCCATTGCACAATCTGGATCCTCATCAATAACTTGTACGAATGCTTTTTCAGCTTCTATGTATTCAAAAGAATGAAGTAAAGAAATTGCAAGATTAAAAGTTTTTCTAGTTTCATAACTACACGATTCAGAAAAACTAACCTCACCAAATTGGCCGTTTCCACATAATTGAAGTTCGCCTCTTAATAGATTCAATGAAGCTAGTTCGGTTTTTTGATTATTATTTTTACATCCTAAGCAAAAAAATATAATTACTAATCCGACTGCAAAGTTCCGGTTTTTAGACTCTTTCATTTCGTATACATTAATGCCCTCAAAAAACACATTCTAGAGACACCAACAATTTACAAATATTATACTATCTATCAGCTACTTAACGTACGAGTAGTAAGAAAACAAGTATGCATTGCAACAACATCCAATTTCATGAAAATAATTTTTTTTATAGGAAAGTAATTTAAATAAGTAATGAAAAAAAAGCTTCTTTAATTGGTATAAGCGTGGTTGTTTGCAAACAACGGCCGTGTTTTAAAAGCTAAAAACAGTAGAACGGATAATAAGCCACAAACTCCTAAACCTGCAAATAGGGCCCATACAGAATCTTCAATAAAACTACCTACGAATATAGATATCGGAATAGATAAGATGGTAGATATGAAACCCGTTATAGCTGCACCAATACCAGCAATATGACCGATCGGTTCCATCGCTATAGACCTCATATTACCCCAAATGAAACCTAAGCATAAAAATAATAGTGATAAAAACGTTAATAGTACAATTAAGTTTGGATCTTCTGAATTCCAAAATAGTAAACTGTACCCAAGTGCTACAACTGTAAATATCACCAATGCTAAAAAAGATAAATTTCGCATACCAAAACGCAGTACAAGCGTGCCATTCATGAGCGTTGAGATTCCTACTGAAAAAGCCAAACCAGCAAAAATATATGGGAAAGTTTCAGTTAAACCGTATAGCTCTTCAAACACATGTTGCGCTGAGCTTAAATACACCAAAAACGACCCAGTTATTAATCCTGATATTAAAGTACATGAAACAGTCTCTTTATATTTAAGTATTTCTTTTGTTCCCTTCATAAATACACCAAAAGAAAATGGAACCTTAAAGTTTGGGTTGAGGGTTTCTTGCTGTCGTTTCCAAAACCAAATACCTACAAGCAGCGCAAAAAACAATTGCATGTAAAAAATACCTTGCCAGCCCATTATGTGCATAATACCTTGACCTATTGCAGGTGCTACAATTGGCACCAAAATAAAAAATGCAGTTACGAATGACATAATTTTTGCCATATAATCACCTCTATAGGTATCACGAATTATTGATATACTTATTGTTCTTGGAGCAGAAAGTCCTATACCTTGCAATATGCGACCTACCAACATAATCTCAAGGTTAGGAGCGAACAAGCAAACAACACTTGCCAATAAAAAAATGATAAATCCGAAATACACAATTGGTTTTCTACCAAGGCTATCGGAAAGTGGGCCAAAAAATAACTGTCCTACTCCTAATCCTAAAAAAATCATAGTAACCAACAACTGATTTCTAGTTGGATCTAAACTATTTATAGCTAGACCTATGTCAGCTATTGCAGGTAAAATCGCATCAATGGTCAAAGCGACAATAGACATTAATGACGCCATTAATGCTACAAACTCAAAATTAGGTTTTACCTGTTCATTTTGCATCGTGCAAAAATAAGGCTAAGTATTTCAAGCAATGTTAATTAAACTTGATTTTTAAGTTTTGCGGATATTTGAAATTCAAATATGTATTTTTGTGGCAAAATTAAATGTATGCTAATTATAGGTATAGCTGGTGGAACTGGTTGTGGAAAAACTACTGTGGTAAATCAAAGTATCAATGAACTACCTAATGAGGAAGTTGGTGTAATTTCACAAGATTCTTACTATAATGACCTATCTCACTTATCTTTAGAAGAAAGAAGGAAGACCAATTTCGACCATCCTAGTTCTATAGATTTCGCCCTCTTAGAGCAACATTTAATTGCACTTAAAAACGGTGAGTCTATAGAGCAACCTGTGTATTCCTTTCTTGAGTGTAATAGAACGAAAAAAACAGTATTAACCCACCCAACGAAAGTAATTATTGTTGAAGGCATATTAATCATGACCAATTCGTCCATTCGTAAAATGTTCGATATTAAAATATTTGTACATGCAGATACAGATGAAAGACTAATAAGAAGGTTAAAGAGAGATGTTAATGAAAGAGGCTGGAATTTAGATGAAACTTTAGAAAAATATCAGTCCATCATAAAACCTATGCATGAGCAATTTATCGAACCAACTAAAGAGTATGCTGATATTATAATTCCGAATAACAAATACAACACGGTTGCTGTTGAAATTGTTAGAAGTATAATTAATGAAAAATTAATGCAATCCTAATGGTATTTAAAGATTTAAAACAAAAAAAATGGTTTAAGATTATGACCAATATGTATGTATTGGTTCTTTCTGTTTTTGTAGTTTGGATGCTTTTTTTTGACACTAATTCTTTATTAATTCATCTTGAATTGAGAAAGGAAATTAAAAAACTAGAGAAAACACAAGACTTTTTAAAAGAAGAGATTGCCAAAGACAAAATAATTATTGAAAAATTATCTGATGAAGGCGAGCTTGAACGATTTGCTCGTGAAGAATATTATTTAAAGAAAAAGAACGAGGAAATATATTTAATTGAATATGAGGACAGTTTAAAACAAAAGGATAAAGATTAATTTTTAATATCATTTTAATAAGTTATTGACTTTATAAACACAACCTTTCAAAATTACGGTAACCGTTTAATAACTAAAAGTTTAACGATTTTTTAATGAAAACCAGTTGGTTATTCACCTAGTGTTAACAAAATCCTTTCATTAGCCCCATAAATAATTGTATTTTTACCAACTAACTTACTTTGAATATGGGCAAGATTATTGCTATAGCCAATCAAAAAGGTGGGGTAGGTAAAACTACCACTACTGTGAATTTAGCTGCCTCGCTAGGTGTATTGGAAAAAAAGGTGCTTTTAATTGATGCTGATCCACAAGCTAATGCCACTTCTGGCCTTGGTATTGATGTAGATAGTGTTGAACTAGGCTCTTATCAGCTATTTGAGCACACCAAAACCGCTAAAGAGACTATCATACCTACAACATCCCCAAACGTTGATTTGATTCCTGCTCATATAGACCTTGTTGCAATTGAAATTGAATTGGTCGATAAAGATGAGCGTGAATACATGTTGAAGAAAGCTATAGTTGCTCTCAAGAAAGATTACGATTATATATTAATTGACTGTGCGCCATCATTAGGTTTATTGACATTAAACGCGTTAACAGCTGCGGATTCTGTCATTATACCAATTCAATGTGAATATTTTGCTCTTGAAGGATTAGGTAAACTTTTAAATACCATTAAAAGTGTACAGCGTTTACACAACCCAGACTTAGATATTGAAGGCATGCTATTAACCATGTACGATTCTAGATTGCGTCTATCGAACCAAGTAGTAGATGAAGTGCGTAAGCATTTTGGAGATATGGTTTTCGATACGGTTATTCAGCGTAATGTTCGTTTAAGTGAGGCACCTAGTTATGGAGAAAGTATTATTAAATATGACGCCGCAAGTAAAGGAGCGACCAATTATTTGAATATGGCCGATGAAATAGTCAAAAAAAATAAGCAGACGGTTTAAGTATGGCAAAAGCGACAAAGAAACAAGCTTTAGGTAGAGGACTTTCGGCACTTTTAAAAGATCCGGAAAATGATATAAAATCTGCCACAGACAAAAATGCAGATAAAGTTGTAGGTAATATAATTGAACTTGATTTAGAACATATTGAGGTAAATCCTTTTCAGCCACGTTCTAATTTCAATGACGAATCAATTAAAGAATTAGCCACCTCAATTAGAGAACTTGGTGTAATTCAACCTATTACCGTTCGAAAACTAGGTTTTAATGAATACCAATTAGTTTCTGGGGAAAGACGATATCGAGCTTCTAAATTATTAGGGTTAGAAACGATACCTGCTTACATACGAATAGCGAATGATCAGGAATCTTTAGAAATGGCTTTAGTTGAAAATATTCAACGCCAAGATTTAGATCCCATTGAAATTGCATTATCCTACCAACGATTAATTGATGAAATTAATCTTACCCAAGAAAAATTGAGTGAGCGTGTTGGAAAAAAAAGGTCAACCATTGCCAATTACCTCCGCTTATTGAAACTAGACCCAATCATACAAACAGGCATGAGAGATGGCTTTTTAAGTATGGGCCATGGTAGAGCCTTGGTTAATATTGACAAAAAGCAAGACCAAATTTCTCTTTACGAGAAAATCATAAGTAATAGCCTTTCAGTTAGAGATACCGAAAGTGCTGTTAAAGCTTATCATACTGAAGATACTATACCAAAAGAAATTAAGAAACCAGTTACAAATGACGCTGCGGTTTTTGTTCGAAAAGGTATAAAAGAACTAACTGATGCCTTATCGGTTAAAGTAGATATTAAATCTTCAGATAATTCAAAAGGAAAAATAACTATTCCTTTTAAATCTCAAGAGGAATTCGACCGTATCAAAAAATTGATAACAGGTGCGTAGCTATATCACTTTATTAATTACAATACTTTTTTCTATACAATCTTGTTTTTCTCAAGAAGAGAAAGAAA
>CAXBIJ010000157.1:0-8475 GCA_963975675.1 uncultured Maribacter sp.
TTAAAGCCCATTACATTGGCATAGAAATCTACCCAATAGTTCATTTGACCCTCATTCACATTACCTACCATATGGTCAACAAACTTTAATCCTGTAGAAGTTGGTTGGTAATCGCTTTCCCATTTTTTATATCCAGGAAGAAAAGTACCATTATAGTCTTTACGTTCTACAAAAATATGAACCACCTCACCGTAAGAATAAATACCAGAACGCACTACTTTACCGCTCTCATCTTCTTCTGTTACCGGTTTCATATAACTTTTAGCACCTCTTTTCACTGCCTCCTCATATGCATATGTAGCATCATCTACCCAAAGAGCCGTTACTTTTACCCCGTCACCATGTTTGTCAATATGTCTACCTACATCTGTTCCACTTTTTAATGGAGAGGTCAATACTAATCTTATTTTATCTTGCTCTATCACATAAGATTCCAAATCTCTACTCCCAGTTTCAAGACCTTTGTAGGCCAAAGATTTAAAACCGAATGCAGTCTTATAATAGTGTGCTGCTTGTTTAGAGTTACTTACATACAGCTCTAAATAATCAGTACCATTGATTGGCATAAAATCTTGAGCTTCTTTGTGTTTGTTTTCTACTGCTGTTGACGTTGACATAGTATATCTTTTATTAGTTTAATTCTATTATTGTTGTTTATGCAACATATATGTTTAAAAAAGTTATGCTGTTGCGGTTTGTGATTTCATTAAAACTTCTAAAGTGGCCAAAAGTGCTGTATTTGCCTCTCTAACACCAAATGAAATACGTACTTTTCCAGGAGCACCAAAATTACCTACAGGGCGCACCATAATCCCTCTTTTTTCTAAAAAGGCGGTAAATTCCATATCATTAATAGGTGGGTCAATTAGCACAAAATTACCCTGCGTTGGCCAGTATTTTATATCCAAAGCATCAAGTCCGTTCAAAACGAACTGTCGTTCTTCCTTTACCAAGGCTACCGTTTTATTTACAAAATCAACATCTTCTAAAGCTGCAATCGCACCCTCTAATGCCAATGAAGACAGTAAGAATGGTTTACATATCTTTCTCATATAATTACTGATTTCTATTGGAGCATAGCAATAGCCCACTCTTAAACCTGCCAGACCATATGTTTTTGAAAAACTGTTAATGGCAATTACATTTTTACCTTTTAAAACAAATGGAATACCCGACGTGTAATCTTCTGCTTCCGCAAAATGACGGTATACCTCATCTAATACCAATACTACATGCTCTGGCAATCGATTAATAAAATCACGTAATTCTCTTAAAGGTATATAATTTCCTGAAGGATTATTTGGTGAGGCAAGAAAAACCAATTTAGTTTTTTCTGTAATGGCTTTAAGGACACCATCTAGGTTATAGTTATAATCTTCGGTCATTGGCACATTGATCGCCTTTGCACCCATCCATCGCGTAAAAGCGGTATAAGGAAGAAAACAAGGCTGACTAACTATTACCTCATCATTTTCACTTAAAAAAGCTTTTGAAATCATATCAATAATTTCAGAACCGCTATTAGCTGTTATAAAATTATCGGCACTCAATACTCCTTCGAAGTCTTTAACCAGCGCTTCTCTTAATCGGATATCAGTATTGTCAGGATAGAAGCTTAAATCATCTAAGGTATTCGCTAGCGCTTGCTTCACCTTAGGTGAATACCCCAACGGATTTTCATTTGAAGACAGTTTGTGAACCGTAACGCCATCGGGCATTACAATTTTTTTACCTCCACCTTTATAGGTGCTATCTTCTAAAATATAATTCTTAAAACCTAATTGCATATATTTAATTTTAGACCTTCTAAGGAGTAGTAAAATTACAACTATTTTTTAATTTTGTTGCATTAACAACAAAATTAACGATAAACTCCGTTACTTTTGGGAGAATAAGCACAAAAATTATGGACAGGACTGAGGGATTCGGCGTTTATATTGACCGTACCCTAAAAAAAGTACAAAGTACTTTTTTACAGGTATTTGCAGAAAACAGTATTGATTTAACTATTGAGCAATGGGTTATTTTACAACGCGTACACCTAGAGGGTAAAGATGCTTCTCAAGCAGATATCGCCAAATCTAATTTCAGAAATAGAGCAACAACATCAAGAGTTATTAGTGGTTTATGCAAAAAAGGGCTCTTGAGAAAGTCTAGATTTAGAGATGACCAAAAACGATTTAAATTAGTAATGACCGAAGAGGGCACTAATCTTATGAAAGAGGTTATGCCGTTTATAAAGGATTTAAGAAAGGCTAGTACGCTGGGTATCACAGAAGAAGAATTTGAAATATTCTATAAAGTCTTAGATCAATTATGGGAGAATTTCGACCTTTACGAAGGTAGGTCTTAGCCGCATTTTAGTACTTACACAAAATATTAAAAATTTTAATTGATTTTGGTTTTACCAGTCTATAAATTTCACTAAGTTTGCACCCACATTTGAAAAAATGGTGTCGGTCGCATAGCTCAGCTGGATAGAGCATCTGCCTTCTAAGCAGACGGTCGGAGGTTCGAATCCTCCTGCGATCACTTTAAAGCCCCTTCTAGGGGCTTTTTTGTTTTAATCAGATACATCTTCTATGATTATTTTGCGTTATCCCTTTTATTATCCGATACAATTCTGTATAATTCTCATTTAAATATCTATATGTCTATTTTTATTATTTTAGCCAATCAATTATAGGGTAATTAGCTATGTACACACTAACTTACGAGTCTACTGCAACCAATACTCTGAAAGACGCTGAAATGTAAGAGTTATTAGAAAAATCTCGTTCTAATAATCTACGTGATGGAATTACAGGGTGTCTTATTTATTATAAAGGCGTATTTGTTCAATTACTGGAAGGAGACAAAAGAAAGATTGAAACACTCTACTCAAAGTTAAAACAAGACGAGCGCCATAAGAACGTCACACTTTTATCGGATAATGAAATTAGTAAAAGGACGTTTGCTAATTGGGGCATGGCCTATTACCCTATAAACGAGAACCACGCTACCACATATGAATATGAGCAATTTAAAAGAAATTTAATTTTGTTGTCTGACTTAGTTGAACCAACAAGTGCGACGGCTAAACAATTCTGGAAGAAAATAAAGAGCCTTATTTCAGACCCTCCATTATAAGTTTCGTAAGTCTTAGATTCTTGAAAAAAAATAAATGCATACTTCTTTAGAAAAGATCTTGAGCTTTCTAAAACATTAAAAAGAATAAGAATACTCCTTTAACCATATTAAATACTAGCATTACAAAATTATTTATGGCTCACTATACTACACTGTGGGTTTCAACTGTTCTATAATATATAAAATAATGAAATACATTTATAAAATTAGGTTTTGAGTTATATTTTTGGTGGATTGCATTACTAATTCATCTCTAAAATTTTTAATTTGCAAGGGTGTTTTATTAAAACTTTTTTAATTCATAACCCATGAATTAACAGTTTAATTGATTTATTTAAAATGAGCAAAACTGTACTGAATGTCTATCTAGCAGACGATGATAGTGATGATAGAACTTTTTTTTCTGATGCATTAAGAGAGATTCCAATACCATCTAAAATTTTTGAATTTAATAATGGGGTTGATTTAATGGCCGATTTAATATCGGAAACAATTGAAAAACCAGATGTCATATTTTTAGACTTAAAAATGCCTATGATGGACGGGTTTGAATGTCTATCTGACATTAGAGACCTTGCCAAATATGCCAACACACCAGTAATCATATATTCTACTTCATATCATCCTAAAGAAATTGAAAGGCTAAAAGAAATGGGGGCTTCATTATACTTACAGAAACCTTCCTCGTACAATCAACTTAAGACACTACTTCATAAATGTCTTCGTTATGTAAACAGCTCTGAAGGAATGAAAGTAGAGCCTGAATTTGTCATCTCTATCTAAATAACTAATACCATTTACCACTATCTTTTACAATCGTCTTTAGAAAACCAAAGATTAATTTTTCTACATCATTTTTAATTCAAGCTTCCCTAATTAAGAATACTTATCATTTATTTTTGCTATTAGATTACGTGTTTGCCTAAATTATTTAAAACAAAAGGTGTTATTTGAACAAATAGGTAATTCTATGGTTTGTGTTTTGAAAGTAAAAAACCCTTTTAATTTATTAAATCAGAAACTTATATAAACAAGAAAAGCCAGCTATCGCTGGCCTTTTATCTATCCTATATTGGCTATTATGCAGAAAGGGAAACTTTTCTGATATTCATCAAATATGTTTTAGGAGTACACTTATATTTATTTCTAAATATTTTTGAAAAATAACTTCTACTCGTAAAGCCAATTGAATAAACTATTTCAGAAATATTCAAGTCTGAGGTTTGAATTAATTCTTCAGCTAAAACCAAACGCTCATTTCTTATGAAATTAGTGACCGTAGTACCTTCTAAAACTTTAAACCCTTCTTGAAGTTTTGTTGGTGAAAGTCCATATTCTTTGCTTAAATCTGTAACGGTGTAAGGATATTCAGGCTTTCTTTTAATTGCATTAATAGCCTCTTGTATTCTTAAAAGCTCTTTCTTAGTTAATAACGTACTTACTTGTCCTTCGCTTTCAATATCTTGCTTACAGTGAAGAATTTCAAGAGCTAAAGTGAAGTTTACAATGCCTTCAATTAACAGTTTTCTAACCAATCCTATTTGACTTATTGCACGAATTTGTAGTAACTGCTCCTTAATTTTTAGATTGAAAGTTCCAATATGCGAACCACTTTCTTCATTTAAAAACGATGCAAATAATTGATCATACAATTCAGAACCGTCATTATTTCTTATAGAATGCTTGGTGTCTTGTGTCACCTTTATAACAGACAAGTTAGATTTTGTACCCTGTCTTAATTTGATATTGATGATTTCATTAGACCCGCCAACTACCACTGTTTGCAAAGCTTCAACTTTAGAGGTATCTCCACCCTTGGTAAAATGAAAATTGCCCTCTAAACAATAAATAAAGTACAAGCTGCGGTTTTCATCCAATTTTAAATCGAAATTGAAATCTTCAAGTAAATCCAAATCATATTCAGAATAAGAAATTCCAGAATTCAAAGAAACTGTTTGAATTCTACCTGTTCCTTTTTCATTATCATATTGTAAAACACGATCACCTTCAAAACTTGATATACTACCGCCTAGAATATTATTAAAATAACTTAATTGATTATGAACTATTTGCATGATGTCTTATTTAAAGTGTTATTGAATAATTTTTTTGTCGAGCTTTTGAAGCCCTCCACAAGATCAATTGTACTTTGATGATTATTTGTAGAATTACTGTTATTAGCTTTCGCTCTTACAGCACCAACCCTAGCATATTGAAGATTTTTCATAAAGACCATTTGTTTGATGTTACAAATATCCACTCTATGACTCGTAAATGTGTTACATCATTTTGAAAACGTGTTACACAATTTTAAGAATCCCAAGAATTATAGGACTAATCGATACGCAGATTATATTAATGTTGGCAAGTATACTGTAAACTCAGCGCCTTTATCTAATTCGCCTTTTGCCTGAATTATTCCATTATGTGACTGAACAATCTTTTTACAGATTGACAACCCTAGGCCTGTACCTGAATATTCATTTTTACCATGAAGACGTTGAAAAATTTCAAATATTTTCTCCTCGTATTTTTTCTCGAAGCCTATACCGTTATCTATAAATTGTAATTTAACGTAGCTACCTCCAAAAGATAAAAGTTCAACTGGTATTTCATTACTAGAAACAATCTTGCTCTTTATTTGAATTTTAGCCTTTGTTTCTTGCTTTATATATTTTAATGAATTTCCTATAAGATTGGCAAATAATTGTTCGAGCTGAAATTGCACCCCATTTATAACCGGCAAAGCATCTGAAGTAATCTCAGCACCCAGTTCGTCTATGCGCTCACCTAAGTCATCTAATACACTAGTTACCACATCATTTAAATCTATTCTTTTCGGTTGCTCTTCCACCTCATCTACTTTTGAATAGGACAATAAGTTATTTATGAGATTTCGCATTCTGTTCGAAGAAGATTTTACTTTCTCTAAATACCCTTGAGACCTTAAACTCATAGTATCTTTCTCTTCTTCATTTAAGCGACTTACAAACATTTGAATTTTACGTAAAGGTTCTTGCAAGTCATGACTTGCGACACGATTAAATGCTTCTAAATCTGAATTGGTTCTTTTTAATTCTGCATTTTTACTTTGTAGTTTAGACTCTGCTTCTATTTGTTTGGTAACATCTCTTAATACCCCAACCATATACCAATTTCCTCCTCTTTGATAGCACTCGCCTATAGTATTCATATACTTTAAATCGTTAGATTTCGTGTATATGCGAAAAACCAAGTCAGTTTTAGTTTTATTAATTCGGGCGTACTGAAAACCATCCTTGACTTTGTCAATATCATTAGGGTGCACAAAGGCTAATAAGCGATCATATTTTTTGTCGAGTTCCTTAGGTTCAAAACCGAACATGCGATACACATTTTCAGAATATTTAATTTCTTCTTTACCTAAACTCCATCGAAAACTACCAATATTAGCCACATGTTCAGCTTCTAACAATAGTCTATTCTGTATAAACAATTGCTCTTCGTACTTCCTTTCTTGGGTTACATCTTTTGAAAAAAGTATAATACCGTCATTCATTTTTACGGCCTTATTACTCAACCAATAAGATGTATTGTTAAAGAAAAACTCCTTTACGTAATCTTGATTCTCTCCACTATTATAGCACTCTTTTAATCGCTCAAATACTCCATTTTCTAAGTTTTGAGGATAGTACTCGTAGAATGTTTTACCAATAATAAATTTTGGATTTTCATTGGTGATGTCGTCCATTCGATTATTTATATAATCTATTCGAAAATCAGAAATAACCTCATTATCATCAAAAATTGGCTTTAGATATGAAATAATACTATCATAACTATCTAATACTCTATAACTAAATAAATTAGAGATTTCAAGTTCATTTATTCTTGCTTTTAAATCGCCCTCTGGCAAGTTCGATTCTTTATCGACTACATACTCTGCAATGCTAATTAAAACTCCTGTATCAAGACTTTCAATTTTAAAGTGCATTTTCAAATACTTGTGACCGATTTTTTGAACAAAATAGAAAGCTTCATGTTTTTTTGACCTAATAACCGAATTTAAATGATTTAGAAACTCGCCAAATTCGAAAAACCTGGGTAACTCTTTAATCACCTTATTCTGAATACTTTCTTTTGTATGTGCAAAAAGAAATTCAGCTTTTTTATTGGCATATACAATTACATAATCTTCAACCTTTAAAGTATTTTCAGCATTTGGAGAAACAAAAATCAAAGCTTCATTAGCACCGTCGACAATATTCTTAAAAAAACTATTTGAAGTACCATTTGTCATACCCATATTGAACATTTAAATCTCTAAAAAAGATTACTGCTAAATACGTGGTATTAATTCGTATAGTGTAGTTCTATAACTAAAAAAGTTGCTCCTAACGAAACAACTTTTTTAATTCAATTTGATATGAGGTATTATATTTTCAATAAAAAATTCTCTTTTTTAAAATCATTTAAATGGTAAGCCCAGTTCATTTTAACTACTTGTTTTAATGATTTTTTCAATTCGCTAAAACTTGAAGGTTTTTTAATATAAATATTAGCACCTTTTTCAAATGTTTCTTCAATATCTCTTTCTGCAGATGATGTTGAATAGATTGCCACTAATAAATCTTTTAAATGTGGTGTACGACGAATTGCTTCTAAACACTCGAAACCATTCATTATAGGCATATTCAAATCTAGAAAAACCAAATCTGGCGTATCTTCAGTTTCTTGAAGCAAATACTCCATACAGCTTTTACCGTTCTCTAATTGGCGTAATTCTGTATTTAGTCCAATTCCTTCTAACGCATCTGCAAAAAATTGCCTGTCATCTTCATCATCGTCTACAAGAAGTATTCTTAATTTATCCATTTTTTAAATTTCATAGTTGGTCGAAGAATTGTTCTTCTTATTTTTTTCTAAACTTCAAATATTGAGTTATGGTTAACCCAGTTACTTTTTTGAATTGATTAGACAAATGTGGAACGCTACTAAAACCTAAATCATGTGCTATTTCACTTAAGCTAGTATTTTCCAAAAGCACTAATTCTTTCACCTTTTCTATTCGTACTAATATATAAAAATTCTCTATAGACGTATAGGTCTTACTAGAAAATAAATTTGACAGATATGGATAACTGAAACCCAATTGATTTAAGAGTAGTTCAGAAATTTTCACATTTCGTATATCACCCCCATGCACCATTTTCTTAATATAAATCTTGATTTCCTCAACGATATCACGATTCTCTTTTGTTTGAATTTTAATACCAAAATTATCAAGTTCTTTAGAAATTGATTGAAGCTTCTCTTCACTTAAATCATTTAAAAACGTAATAGTTCCGTCTTTCAATATTTCAAAGT
>CAXBIJ010000158.1:0-8474 GCA_963975675.1 uncultured Maribacter sp.
GCTTTGTTTCTCTATCCTTAATAACCTTTTGAAGAATAGTTATCAAAACTATAGTGGCCGTTAAGTTATCAATTATTGCAGATAGCACGAACGCCAATATTGAAAACAACCATAGTAATTTTCCTTTTTCCTTGGTTTTAATAAAGCCCTTAATTGTTGTAAACCCATCGAAATAATCAATGATTTCTACAATTGTCATAGCTCCTAATAAGAAAAATAAGATTTCAGCTGTTTTACCTAAATGATGCAAAAGCGATTCTTCCATCAAATGCATTTTTCCTTCATGACCCATAGCGGCAAATCCATCTACTAGACCTTGTTTGGCTGAATCGAACCAATTAGTAAACCCATCTATATCTAAGGCAATTAAAGCCCAAAGAATGGCCATCATGGCCAAAGCAGGAATAAGCTTATCTATTTTAAGGTTGTGTTCTAGGGTAATGGCGAGATATCCTGCCAAAAAAACAATAATAATGATGGTTTCCATTTTCGTTGGTTTATTTAATAACTACTAATTGTCAAATATAGGCTCTAATTCCAAAAAATTAAATCATCTAAAGATATTTAAAATTGTATGTGAATTCCTAATGATTTGACAATAATACCGAAGTTATCTGACATCCAAATACTTAAAACGCCCTATTATATATTTAACAGGATTTTATTGACCCCATTTTAACATTTAGCAAATCATTAAATATTCATTTACCAACTAAACCACAATTGACAGTTCGTCTAAAATAAAGCAGAAGTGAAATATTAAGATTAGATTTTCATTAGTATATCTTTATCTTTACAACCATAACCTTTTACACAAAGTACATGGATTTTTCATTAACTGAAGAACAAAAGCTAATTCAACAAGCAGCACGTGATTTCGCGCAAACAGAACTATTACCAGAGGTAATTGAACGAGATGACGCGCAGCGATTCCCAAAAGAACAAGTTGAAAAACTTGGAGAATTAGGCTTTTTAGGTATGATGGTCGACCCAAAATATGGCGGAAGTGGATTAGACACCTTATCTTATGTTCTTGCAATGGAAGAACTATCTAAAATTGACGCATCTACTTCAGTGGTCGTTTCGGTGAATAATTCTTTGGTGTGTTGGGGACTTGAAAAATTCGGCAACGAAGAACAGAAAGAAAAATACCTTACAAAATTATCTACTGGTGAAATGATTGGTGCTTTTTGCCTTTCTGAACCTGAGGCAGGTAGTGATGCAACTTCTCAAAAAACCACAGCAATAGATAAGGGTGACCACTATGTTTTAAATGGAACCAAAAATTGGATTACCAATGGCAGTACAGCAGGTGTTTACCTTGTTATCGCTCAAACCGATAAAGACAAAAAACATCGAGGCATAAATGCCTTAATTGTCGAAAAAGGTGCTGAAGGTTTTGAAATTGGCCCTAAAGAAAATAAATTAGGTATTCGCGGTAGCGACACCCATTCTTTGATGTTCAATGATGTTAAAGTACCTAAAGAAAACAGAATTGGTGAAGACGGATTCGGATTCAAATTTGCCATGAAAACTTTAGCAGGAGGCCGAATAGGTATTGCTGCTCAAGCTTTAGGAATTGCTGCAGGTGCTTATGAATTAGCTCTAAAATATTCGCAGGAAAGAAAAGCGTTTGGTACTCAAATCAGCAATCACCAAGCTATTGCTTTTAAATTGGCCGATATGCACACCGAAATACAAGCCGCACGATTGCTGGTATATCAAGCAGCTATGGATAAAGATAATGGGAAGGATTATGATCTATCTGGCGCAATGGCAAAATTATACGCCTCTAAAGTAGCAATGGAAACCACAGTTGAAGCCGTTCAAATACATGGTGGAAATGGCTTCGTTAAAGATTATCATGTTGAAAGATTAATGCGTGATGCCAAAATCACACAGATTTACGAAGGTACTTCTGAGATTCAAAAAATTGTGATTTCAAGAAGCATATTGAATTAATTTCGAATATTTTATCATTCACCCCTATTCATCATAGGGGTGATTTTATTTATAAGCTTATTTTTTCTTGTTACACACTTCTTATGTTAGGGCTAAATTGTTATAATCTTCAAAACAATCACCTATACCCCTGTTTTAATAATAAATTAAAAACATTTTAACCTAAATTTATCAATCTGATAAATTGAACCATTCAAAAATTCAGAATTATAGATTTTTTAGCAATTTATTTAAATCGTTGAGTTTTTTATTTGAATTACTTCAATTCATTGAATATAATTCAATAAAATTGATATTTTTGAAGAAATACCACAAAAGATGACACTGAAGAAGCAAGGATTATATCTACCGGAATTTGAACATGATAACTGTGGGGCTGGGTTTATTTGCAGTCTTAAAGGAAAAAAATCTAACGACATTATTCATAAAGCGTTAGAAATACTTGAACGCTTAGAACATAGAGGCGCAGTTAGTGCCGATGGTAAAACTGGAGATGGAGCAGGAATTTTAATAGATATTCCTCATGATTTCTTTCAAGCTGTATGCGATTTTGAATTACCTAAAGTCGGTGATTACGCCGTAGGTAATATTTTCTTCCCTAGAAAAGCCAATCAGCGTGATTTTTGCATCTCGGTATTTGAAGAAAACATAAAAAAACAAGGATTAAAATTATTGGGCTGGCGTGATGTTCCTGTAAATCGTTCAGTCCCGGGAAGAATTGCTGCAGAAACCGAACCTTTTGTAAAACAAATTTTTGTTGCCAAAGAAAATTCAGAACAAGCTTATTTTGAATTTAATTTGAAGCTTTATATTGCTAGAAAAGTAACCGAACACACAATCATAAAATCTAAATTATCAGAAAGTAAGTTTTTCTATGTCCCTAGCTTATCTACTAAAATAATTATCTTCAAAGGCTTGCTTATGCCTTTAGACATCAGCCTTTATTATTCAGATTTAATGGATTCTAGAGTTGTTACCCGATTGGCATTGGTACACCAAAGATTCTCTACCAATACTTTCCCTACTTGGGATTTGGCACAACCTTTTAGATACATGTGTCATAATGGGGAAATAAATACATTAAGAGGTAATGTAACCCGTATGTTCTCTAGAGAAGAATTACTAAAGAACGATATGTTTGGAGATGAAATAAAAAACATTCTACCAATAATTCTGCCTGGCAAATCGGATTCTGCAACTATGGATATGGTGGTAGAATTATTATTGATGACTGGTAGATCTTTACCAGAAGTTATGATGATTCTGGTTCCTGAAGCTTGGGAGAAAAATACAGAAATGTCTGATGCTAAAAGAGCCTTCTATGAATATCATTCGTGTATGATGGAACCTTGGGACGGACCTGCATCAATACCATTTACAGACGGAAATTTTATTGGAGCCGTATTAGATAGAAACGGACTTAGACCTTCACGATATACTGTTACAAAAGATGATTACGTAGTTATGTCTTCAGAAACAGGTGTGGTTGACATTGCCCCTGAGAATGTAGTATTTCACGGAAGATTACAACCAGGAAAAATGTTCTTGGTTAATATGGAAGAGGGTAGAATAATTAACGATGAAGAAATAAAGGAGAAAATAGCAAAACAATACCCTTATAGTAAATGGTTAAAAGATAATCTGGTTCACTTAAAAGATATACCATATAATGACTGCCCATTATTTCTTGGCGAAGAGACTTTAGAAAAAAGAAAATCTGTATTTGGATATACCCTTGAGGATATTAACACCATTGTACTTCCGATGGCAAAAGCGGGAAAAGAACCAATCGGATCTATGGGTTCAGATACGCCAATTGCAGTTTTATCTCAAAGACCTCAATTAATCTACAATTACTTTAAGCAATTGTTTGCTCAAGTTACTAACCCCCCATTAGATGGTATTCGAGAAGAATTGATTACCGATATTAGTTTAACACTAGGCAGTGATCATAATATTTTTGAATTCTCAGAATTACATTGTAGAAAATTGAAAATCCAAAACCCTGTTATCTCTAAGGAAGATTTAGATAAAATTAAAAATTACGATGTAAGTCCAGATTATAAAGTGGTGTCCATTGAAATTTTATATTCTATAAATAAAGGTCATAATGGATTAGAGGATGCATTGCAATCTGTTTTAGACCAAGCATCGAAAGCCGTTGATGAAGGAACTAATATTATCATATTATCTGACAGAAGTATTAATGAAGAAATGGCACCTATTCCTGCACTTCTAGCATGCTCTTTTGTAAACAGTGGTTTACAAAAACTCGGTAAACGTTCAAAACTAAGTGTAATTATTGAATCTGCAGAACCTAGAGAGGTACATCATTTTGCTCTTCTTTTTGGGTTTGGGGCAAGTGCAATAAATCCTTATTTGGTAAATGAAATAATTGCTGAGCAGATTGAAGAACACGATATTACAGATATAACCTTTGAGGAGGCTATTAAAAATTATAATAAAGCAGTTGGAAAGGGTATTTTAAAAGTGATGAATAAAATCGGCATTTCTACTCTTAACTCTTACCGTGGTTCTCAGCTTTTTGAATGTATTGGAATAAACACCAAGGTTGTAGAAAAATACTTCCCTAATACCCCTACACGTATACAAGGTATTGGACTATATCAAATTGAAAAGGAAATTGCATTACGTCATCATAAGACATTTAGCAAAAAAGAAATAGCTGGTAATTTAGATTTAGAAATTGGTGGTGAATATAGATGGAGAAGGGATGGTGAAAAACATATGTTCAATCCTTTGTCAATAGCAAAACTTCAAAAAGCGGTTCGAAATAACGAACCTGGTACATATAAGGAGTACTCGCAAATGGTTAATGAGCAGTCTCATAATCTAATGACCATTAGAGGTCTTTTTGAATTCTCAAACTATGACCCTATTCCATTAGAGGAGGTAGAACCATGGACAGAAATTGTAAAAAGGTTTAAAACCGGTGCTATGTCATATGGATCTATAAGTAAAGAAGCCCATGAAAACTTAGCTATTGCCATGAACAGAATTGGCGGAAAAAGTAATTCTGGTGAAGGCGGTGAAGATGAAAATAGATTTTACAAAAATTCAACGGGAGACTGGAGAAATAGTGCTATCAAACAAGTTGCCTCTGGTAGATTTGGAGTTACCTCTAATTATCTAACGAACGCAAAAGAAATTCAAATTAAAATGGCACAGGGTGCTAAACCAGGTGAAGGCGGTCAACTACCTGGACCAAAAGTAAACCCTGAAATTGCTAAAACTCGTAATTCTACTCCTTATGTAGGTTTGATTTCTCCACCACCACATCACGATATTTATTCCATCGAAGATTTATCTCAGCTTATTTACGATTTAAAATCAGCAAATAGAAAAGCGAGAATAAATGTAAAATTAGTCTCAGAAGTTGGTGTTGGTACTGTAGCCGCTGGTGTAGCAAAAGCAAAAGCTGATGTTATCTTAGTTTCTGGTTTTGATGGTGGTACAGGGGCCTCACCTTTAACCTCATTAAAACATGCTGGTCTACCATGGGAACTTGGTATTGCAGAAGCACAACAAACCTTGGTTCTTAATGATTTAAGAAATAGAATTGTATTAGAATGTGATGGCCAATTAAAAACGGGAAGAGATGTTGCTATAGCATGTCTTTTAGGGGCTGAAGAGTTTGGTTTCGCAACGGCACCATTAGTAGCTTCTGGCTGTATAATGATGCGTGTTTGTCATCTAAATACTTGCCCAGTTGGTATCGCAACTCAGAATCCAGAACTTAGAAAGAAATTTAAAGGAAAGCCAGAGCACGTTGTTAACTACATGTACTTTGTTGCTCAAGAATTACGTGAAATAATGGCACAGTTAGGATTCAGAACTATTAATGAAATGGTAGGTCAGGTTCAAAAGTTAGATCGTAAAAAAGCTATAGACCATTATAAGTCTGCCGGTATTGACTTAACTCCAATCTTACATCAAGTTGATGTGCCGAAAGGAACAAAATTTTATAATACTGAAAAACAAAAGCATGATATTTATAAATCCATCGAATTTGATATCATCGCAAAAGCAAACCCTTCGTTATTTAGGAAAGAAAAACTAACGCTAGACTACCCAATTTGTAACACTGATCGTGCTGTTGGCGCAATAATCAGTAATGAAATTTCAAAAACTTATGGTGCAGAAGGCTTACCTATAAATACGTTAAGGCTTAATTTTACTGGATCCGCAGGTCAGAGTTTTGGTGCTTTTGCTACAAGAGGACTTACCATGGTAGTTAATGGAAATACAAATGACTATCTAGGAAAGGGACTATCTGGAGCAAAACTTGTTATTAAAGTTCCAGAAAAATCAACTATTATTCCTGAGGACAATGTTATTACTGGTAACGTAACCCTATATGGCGCTACAGCAGGTAGGGCCTACATCAATGGGAAAGCTGGTGAACGATTTTGTGTGCGTAATTCAGGTGCAAAAGCAGTCGTAGAAGGCATTGGAGATCATGGTTGCGAATATATGACTGGTGGTGTTGCTGTTATCTTAGGTGAAGTAGGAAGAAACTTTGGAGCAGGAATGAGTGGTGGTATTGCCTTTGTTCTTGATAACAATAACACCTTCAAAAAACGTTGTAGCCTTGAGGGGTTAAACTTATTAGAAGTTACCGAGGATAACGATATAAAACAATTAAAAGATTTAATCGAAAGTCATTACAGCTCAACCTCAAGTCCGTTAGCACAACGAATTTTAGAGAATTGGGAATCTTATTTACCCAAATTCATTAAGGTATTACCTGAAGAATACAGGCAGGCTTTAATCAGATTAGAAGAAGAAAATTTACAAACTATTTAAAATCGGAATATGGGAAAAATAACAGGATTTTTGGAGTTCGATAGAAAAATAGAGCAATACGAACCAGTAGAAAATAGAATTAAAAATTATAAAGAGTTCACCGTACCTATGCCCGAAAAAGAGCTGAAGGACCAAGGTGCTCGTTGTATGGATTGTGGAATACCATTTTGCCATAGCGGTTGTCCATTAGGGAATTTAATTCCTGATTTTAATGATGCTGTTTATCGTGGCAAATGGGAAAAAGCAAGTGAAATATTACATTCTACAAATAATTTTCCAGAATTTACCGGTAGATTATGCCCAGCACCTTGCGAAGAAGCTTGTGTATTAGGAATAAATGAAGATCCGGTAACAATTGAGAATATTGAAAAAAACATTGTTGAAACAGCCTTTTCTAAAGGATGGATTACAGCAAACCCTCCGGCAACAAGAACGGGAAAGAAAATTGCGGTTGTAGGCTCAGGACCAGCAGGCCTTGCCACTGCTCAACAATTAAATAGAGCAGGACATTTAGTGACTGTTTTCGAACGTGATGAAAAACCAGGTGGATTAATGCGCTATGGTATTCCTGATTTTAAAATGGAGAAAAGTGTTATCGATAGACGATTAGATGTACTTAGAGAAGAAGGAATTACTTTTTCATGTGGAGTTTATATTGGTGTTGATATTCAAGCAGATAAACTTAAAGAAGATTATGATGCTATCGTATTAACAGGTGGAGCTACCATTAGACGTAATCTACCAATAGAAGGTTCTGACCTAAAAGGTGTAGTACAAGCGATGGATTTTTTAGGTCAAAACAACAGACGTGTAGACGGTATTAAAGATTTAGGAAAAGAAATTAAAGCCACTGGTAAGGATGTAGTTGTTATTGGTGGTGGAGATACTGGTTCTGATTGCATTGGAACTTCTTTTCGCCATGGAGCAACATCTGTTTCAAATTTTGAAATTATGCCAATGGGTACTGCTGAAAGACCAGAAGGTCAACCTTGGCCATTTTGGCCTATGAGACTTAGAACAAGTTCTTCTCATAAAGAAGGTGCTGAACGTTTCTTTAGTATATCTACCAAGAAATTTATTGGTGATTCAGATGGTAATTTAACAGGATTAATAACTTCGGAAGTAGAATGGATTAAAACTCCAGGACAACGCCCACAGCTAAAAGAAGTTCCTGGTACGGAAAAAGAATGGAAATGTGAATTGGCATTATTAGCATTAGGCTTCACAGGTTCTGAAAATACTGTAGCTAGTCAATTAGGCTTAGAAATGGATGCCAGAACAAATATTAAAGCATCCGAAAATAATTACAAAACTAATGTTGCAGGTGTATTTGCTGCTGGTGACCAAAGAAGAGGTCAATCCCTAATTGTTTGGGCTATTTCTGAAGGTAGACAAGCTGCACATCATGTAGACAAGTATTTGATGGGTGAAACAGCTCTACCTCTTAAAGGTGAAGGAGATTTGCCTCGAGTTTAATTAAATTCTTTTATCATAAAAAGCTCCCAGCCAATAAAGTTGGGAGCTTTTTATGTATTTATATTTACTAATTAATACTTTAACAATTACCTCTTCACCACGTAACTAATATCTAACTAAATCTTCACCTAACAACTTCAAATATACAAGTATGTACAGCAGTAAGATCCTATTACAATAAAAGTCCATAGACAAGCTACATACTTATT
>CAXBIJ010000159.1:0-8468 GCA_963975675.1 uncultured Maribacter sp.
CTACAGTTGTTTCAACTGTGGCAACTGCTAATGAGAATCCTGTCTCAAATGGAACGTTTACGATAAATTTAGGGTCGACTAATGCCACTGGTTCACCTGTTGTTGTTAATTATACAGTTTCAGGTACAGCGACTTCTGGTATTGACTACAATGCATTAAGTGGTTCAGTTTCGATAGCTAACAACCAAAGTTCGGCTGTTGTTACGGTAACACCTATTAATGATACAGCTGTAGAAATTAATGAAACTGTTATTTTAACACTTGCTACAGGTTCTGGCTATACAATAGGAGCTCCTAATAATGCTAGTATAACAATTGTTAGTGATGATGCTAACGTTGCTCGAATTACAGCTACTGATGCCACTGCAGCAGAGAGTAATGGGGCTCTAGCGACCGGGGAATTTACGATTAGTCTTAGTGTGCCAAACAATACAGGTAGTACAATGACAATTAATTATGTAGTAAGCGGTTCAGCAGTTAACGGCACCGATTACACAGCTATTAGTGCTAACGCTATTAATATTCCTCCAGGAGGTCAGTCAGGGCAAGTTTTAATCAGCCCTACTAATGATCAAATACAGGAAGGTACGGAAACGGTAATTATTACACTAGGCACTGGAACTGGTTATGTTTTAGGGACTGCAGCTACTCAAACCGCGACTGTTGAAATAATTGATAATGACCAAGCTACTTTAACTATTTCTAATGTTACAGATAATGAAGATTTAGCCTCTGGACAATTTGTCTTTAATGTTGTTTTAGATATAGCAGTGGTCGGCGGTACACAAGTATCTTATTCTTTTATTGATGACACGGCTATAGGTGGGGGAACAGATTATACGGGTACTCCGGGTACATTGATTTTTACGGGTACTGCAAATGAAACTAAGACGATTACTGTGCCCATTAACAATGACGCAGTTTTAGAAGATACAGAAACTTTTAATGTTCAATTAGGCTTACCCACTAATAATGTACAACGTGCAAATGGTGGTACAGCTATAGGCACTATAAATGATGATGATAATTGTGTTGCTGCACCGGTTTTAGATGCATCTGTTTCTCCAATTTATTGTGTGGTAGATACTGGAAGTACTTTTTCAGCCAATCTATTTGATTTCACGTCGAGTATAGCGCCTAGCGGTACCGTATTGACATGGAGTAGGGTATCTAACCCATTAATAACAAACTCACATTTAACGGTTGCAGAAGCCCAAAATGTTAGCACACCGGCCTCTTATTATGGCTTTTTCTACGATGCTGCAAATAATTGTGCAAGTGGTAATATTGAAGTTCAAATTATTCGGAATATCATTCCTCAGTTGGTTAGTATTACTGGAAATGAGCGTTGTGGTTCTGGTACGCTATTATTAAGTGCTGTGCCAAGTGACGGAGCTTCTGTTAATTGGTATGATTCTTTAGATGCTGTTACGCCATTAGCGATGGGAGAAACATATACGACTCCATCCTTAACTGCTACAACTACCTATTATGTGGAAGCTATCGAAAACGAATGTGCTACCGAAAGGCAACCAGTAATTGCTAAAATAGGCTTTCAGGCTACTACCGGCACTGCTCAGAATGCTTCAATATGTAATATAGCAGCTAACGGTATTACTAGTTTAGATTTAGATAGCAGACTTACAGGGGCCGGCTCGGGTGTCTGGGTTTTTGTTTCTGGCCCGGTAAATGTGAATATCAATTCTACCAATGTTGTTGACTTTGAAGGATTGGCTTCAGGAGATTATATTTTTAGATTTACGACGACCAATTCTACAGCGCCATGTGTCAACGCTACTGTAGATATTACTGTTAATGTTAGTGATTGTGAATCCGATGATGATAATGATGGACTTTTAGGTGGTCAAGAAGTTGCTTTGGGCTTAGACCCAAACAACCCAGATACCGACGGTGATGGAATTGAAGATGGTGTAGAGGTTGGTAATGATTTGGCCAATCCATTAGATGAGGATAATGATGGAATTATAGATGCTTTAGATTCGAATACTGATGACGCCGATAATGATGGTGTAAATGACCAACAAGATCCTGCAAACGACAATCCATGTATTCCCAATCGATTTAATGGTAGTTGTGACACTGATGGTGATGGTATATCTGATTTAGACGAACAAACAAATGGCTCTGACCCAGATGATCCTTGTGATCCTGTTGCAACACCAAACTGTGACGACCCTATAGATTTAGAAGTTTTAAAAACTGTTGATAATGAAGATGCACAAATCGGTGATACTGTTATTTTTGAAATAAGGGTAACTAACTTATCTGATAGAAAAGCTAGAGCAATTGTAATTGGGGACTTATTAGAATTAGGTTTTGATTTTGTGTCTAAATCCTCTCCCGATTACGATGAAATTTCTGGTATATGGAACATAGCAGAACTTGAAGCTGGTTTGTCCGTAGTGCTTACTATAACAGTTACTTTATCTGAAGAAGGTCCATATGAAAATACGGCAACCTTATTAGAGTCCGTACCATCAGATAACAATCCGGCAAACGATGAATCTACAGTAACCCTAAATACAGAAGTGCCAGAAGGTATTGATCTTGAGGTAATAAAAACAGTTGATAATAAAACACCATTATTAGGAGAGCAAATAACATTTACAATTCGTGTAGAAAATAAATCTTTTAATGGAGACATAATTAATAATATTCAGATTGAAGATATTCTTCCCGTTGGGCCAGATGCTGGTTTTATTTATGTGAGTAATGTTTCTACTGCAGGAGATTATAACGAGATAACAGGTAGATGGACTATTGAATCCCTTGAAATAGGAGAACAAAATGCAGTATCATTAGAAATTACGGTATCAGTGCCAAAAGAGGGAACTTTTAGTAATACGGCCACATTGATTAGGTCATCGCCATCAGATGGTATTGTGGTAAATAATAACAGTACTGTAGATGTCAAGGTAAGCATACCAACTCCTGCGGACCCTGGTTTCCTTTTTAATCAGTTTTCACCGAATGGAGATAATACTAATGATGTACTAAGAATTAATCTTAGAGACTCAGAAACTCAAGCCAGAGAGGGAATAAATTATAAAATTGTTATTTATGACCGTTATGGGAATCTCGTTTTTGAAGGTGCTAATTTAGTTGCCTCTGAAATTCAGACTACAGTTGATGTATGGGATGGTACCTATAAAGGAAAAGAAGTACCTAAGGGGACTTATTTTTATATTATGAATTATAGTATTAATAATCAACCAGCTATTATCGATAAGGGTTGGATACAGCTTATTAGATAAAATAAATTATGGATTATAACTTTAATAAATCGAGTTATACTATAGCGTTTTTGCTATTTTCTCTGTTAAGCTTTAATGCATTTGGACAGAAAGAACCGCAGTATACGCAATACATGTATAATATAGGTAGTTTTAACCCAGCCTATGTCGGTACCGTTGAGACACCTGAGTTATCAGGACTTTACAGGGCTCAATGGATAGATGTACCTGGTGCACCACGAACATTTCGATTCGGGGCTAATCTGCCTTTTAAGAATGAAAAAGTGGGCCTAGGTTTTAATATTATAAGTGATCAATTAGGGCCTGTTTCGCAGACTTATGCTGATATTTCATATTCGTATCAGGTAATGGTGACCGATGAAACAAAATTATCGTTTGGTATTGATGCAGGGGGCTCATTTTTAAATGTTGACTTTACAAAAGGTACTTTTGAGAACCCTGGTGAAAACCTGAATGATGAAATGTTGAGTAAGTTTTACCCAACCGTAGGTGCAGGTGCTTTTCTGTATTCAGATAATTGGTATTTAGGAGCTTCTGTTCCGAATTTTTTAACTGAAGGTGTCTACAACGACGAAGTGGCTTCGATAGTTGAAGACAAACTTCAATTTAATTTAATTGGAGGTTATGTTTTCGACCTTTCAGATAATCTAAAATTTAAACCAGCTTTCTTAATAAATACGCTTAAAGGTTCTCCGGTTAACGTGAACTTATCTAGTAATTTTTTAATTTCAGACGTATTCACTGCTGGTATTTCTTACCGTATAGAGAATGCATTTAGTGGTCTGGCAGGTCTTCAAGTTTCAAATTCATTATTTGTAGGATATTCATATGATTATAATACCAATTTACTTGGCGAGTTTAATAACGGGTCACATGAGATAATCCTTAAATTCTATTTAGGTAGAGGAGGAGCCAATGCTACAAAGGATGGCAATGATAAAAATTCAAAAGGTAAGCCTAAACAAATTGATTCACCTCGATTCTTTTAAAGTGCACTAACATGAGATTTAAATTAATCATAGTATTACTAGTTTTCGTTCCAATGATGATGTCAGCGCAGGATAAAAAATCTAAAGCTGATAATCTGTATTTTGGTTATCAATATGAACAGGCAATTACTGAGTATAAAAGTGAAATGGAAAAGAACCCATTAACTAACCATCAGTTATTAAATCTTGCCGATTCTTATTTTAATACGGGTAGTTTTAACAATGCCTCAGAACTCTATTTAGAAGTGAACAAGAATGATACTATTATGTCGGTTAACCGATTTAATAAAATGCTACAAAGTCTATCTAAAAATTCAGAGAGAGATAGGGTAAAGACTTTTTTAGGTTCGAAAGCTGATATGTTGTCTCCAGAGCTTTTAGAAAATGCAGAATTCAATTATAGTCTTTTAGAAATTACCGGAGAAAGTGATAATAGTATAATAGTAAATGCGGCGGTTAATAGTCCGCAAGGAGATTTTTCCCCAGCTTTTTATAAAAATGGCTTGTTGTTTAGTAGTAGTAGAATTCAGAAAACGAAAAAAGTATATGAGCCTTCTGGAGAATCATATTTAGATATTTATTTTGGAAAACTAAATGCTAATAATGAATTGATAGATGTTAAGGTTTTTGATAGAATACCCATAACAAAATTTCATAAGTCAACACCTTTTTATTCTGATAAATTATCAACCTTTTTCTATATTCTATCTAATACTGTAGATGATGAGCTTGAATATGATGAAAATGGCAAAAATGCATTAGCCATTGGTACTTTATCCGATACTGGAAGATTTAGATTTATTTTAAAAGATTTAAGTACATCATTTTATTATCCATATTTCGATGACAAGTCTGAACGATTATATTTTGCTGCTAATTTTGATGACAGTTACGGTGGCACAGATTTGTATTATGTATATACAAACAACGGGCAAATAATGTCAGCACCTATTAATTTGGGACCGAGAATTAATTCTCCAGGTAATGAAATTGCCCCATTTGTCTTTAACGGGAGTTTGTATTTTTCTTCTGATGTTTTTTATGGATTAGGAGGAATGGATGTTTATAAATCAAATAATATAGGTAATGATGCCTATACTATACCTGTTAATCTTGGCAAGGGTATAAATTCAACATCCGATGATTTTGGTTTTATCATTAAGGAGGATGAGAATAAAACCTTTTCAGGGTATTTTTCATCTAATCGTAGAGGAGGTAAAGGTGGAGATGATCTTTATAGATTTACCTTAAAAAGCCTACCAGGTTTAAAGACATTTTCTTTAGGCGGAAAAATTGTTGACTTAAATAAAAAAAATGGATTAAGTGGTGCTCAAGTTAGGTTGTTAAATCAGAATGGTGAAATGTTAAAAGAGGTAATTTCTACGGCGACAGGTGATTTTAGAATTGAAATTCCTTGGCAGGAACAAGTTACTATACAGGCTTCAAAAGATGGATACTCGATTTTTTCAACTACTTATTCAGAAGAAGGGATGGAAGAAATTCAATCAACTTCTTATATGCTAGGGCTTGCAAGGTTAGAAGATTTGGTTTTAGAAAGTGAAGGCAAAACCATTTTAAAACTTGATAAATTTTATTTTGACAAAGGAAAAGCTGTTTTGAATACGCAAGTAGAAACTGAACTGAAAAAAGTTGTTGATGCTGTATCTCGTTTTCCTCAGTTAAGGTTAAAGATTGAAACATATACAGACAGTAGAGGTAGTGATTCTTATAATAAGAAGTTATCACAAGATAGATCTAATGCTATAAAAGATTATTTGTTGAAGAATGGATTAACCTCTAATAATATCGTTAACGCAATAGGTTATGGCGAAGAGATGATTAAAAACAACTGTATTAATGGAGCATATTGTTTAGATTTTCTTCATAAGCAAAATGAACGTACTTTAATCGTAGTTGTTGATTAATTCTAAGGATTTTTTTTTTAGAATATTACGATGTAAAAATAATACAGTGAAAAAAATGATAAGAACAGAATGCCTGCATAGGTTAGTATTCTCAACTTTTTACCTGGCCAGAAACTTGGGTCAAGATCACTACTAGTTACATTTTTTAGATTCATATAACCTATTATTGGAGCTACAATAAATGAAACGAAAGTAGCCAAAGCCACCAGCTTACCCATATTTGCACTAAATGCTGCAATAACTATAAAGTTTATAATGGTTAAAAGTATTACTCCAATACCAAATGCTAATTTTGTGCTGAATATTTTAGTTTTCGGTTTCAATAAAGATACTATGTCTAGGCTTACTCTGGTTAATGCGTCATGGGCAGTTAAGCATGTACTGAACATTGTTGCAAATGCAGAAATTGCGATGAAAATATAAGCCCAAGAACCAATATGATTTGTAAATAGTAAAACTACTTGGTCGGCAAAACTTACTGCATTATTGCTTAGCTGAATGTTAGTTCCGTATAAGGTAAACCAACCTATAATCATAAAAAAAACTGCTAATATGGTAGTTATGCCATATCCGATATTAAACTCTTGAAGTGATTCTTTTAAACTTGGTTTGTCTTGATTTTTCCATTTTTCTATACTCCAAAGACTTACCCAACTTGAGGCTTCAACCGCTGTAGGCATCCAACCGATTAAACCAATTAAAAAAAGTACGCCAACTTCATTAAAAATGGGGGCTGGTTTAAAATCTTGAACATGAGAGATCGGACCTTGGATTAGGACTAATACTGTTGTTATAAGTAATGCGATAAACAGAATGCTTACCACGAATTTTAGACTGATTTCTAAGAACTTGTATTTTCCAAAAATTAGTATAGCACTTATAATCAAGAATAAACCTAAGGCTACAATGGAAATAGAAGCATTGGTAATGTTGAACAGGTTAATAAAAAGGCCCGCGGTTACAGTATAAAGAGCTGCTAAAATGGTAAATGTGGTTACTAGTGTTATACCTGCATAGAACCATAAATAACCTTTGCCGCGATGTAGATATCCTTCAATTAATGTTTTATTGGTAACGCTGGTATAGCGTACTCCAAATTCAAAAAATGGATATTTGAGGATGTTCGCCAGAATTATTGGGATAACCATAATCCATCCATATTGTGCACCTGCTTTTGTAGATAGGACTAAATGGGAGGTGCCTATTGCCATACTTGCAAATAAAAGTCCAGGTCCTAAATTTCTTAATATTATTTTAAGTTTTGACACGCTTTATGGTTTGGTTTCACCAATAAATGTAAACTATTTAGGGTAAGTTGTCTTGATTATTTTATTTCAATGGTAGCTCCGTAGAATTTTGGCTGGGTGTTTAATATCATATCAATAAAAACTTTCACTCGCGCCAAATATTCTCTGAGTTGAACTTTGAATCCTTGTGTGGTAGATAAGTCTTTCGCATTGAAACCTATAGCTTTTAGGCCCTTCTGATTGGCAATATAAATTGCTCTCTCATTATGGAATTTCTGTGAGATTACGGTAACCTTGTCAAGTCCAAAAATAAATTTTGCTCGAACCATAGAGTCTAATGTTCTAAAACCTGCATAGTCTAAAAAAATCACCTCTTCTGGTATTCCTGCTTTTATTAAATCTTTCTTGATGGTATTGGGTTCATTGTAATAAATGCTACCATTATCACCACTTACTAAAATGAATTTGATTTTACCAGCTTTATACAACGCTACTGTAGCATCTATACGATATGTGTAATATGGGTTAGAAGAGCCATTAGTTATTCTATTAGAAGTCCCTAATACAAGTCCTACCCTATTAGGTGGTATGGTATTAATATTAGAATACGTTTTATCTTTAGTGGTACTTGAAATAATAAAATTGCAAACCAAAATCACCAGTACGAGTACTAGGCAAAATACGCCTAAAATTTTAATGATTTTTCTTAGCATGTAATAAAGTCAAGATTAAAGGTAGTAAATACCTAATAACTTCAAGTTCTATTAAATTAAAATGTATCGGGATTAATCTTAAGAAATAAATTGAAATAAAAAACCCTTGAAAATCAGAAGATTAACAAGGGTTTTGGTACTCGAGGCGGGACTTGAACCCGCACGCCCCAAAGAGCACAGGATTTTAAGTCCGGCGTGTCTACCAATTCCACCACTCGAGCATATTTGGCATTTGAATAAAAAATGCTGCAATGCAACATTTTCTGAGCGAAAAACGGGATTCGAACCCGCGACCTCCACCTTGGCAAGGTGGCGCTCT
>CAXBIJ010000160.1:0-8360 GCA_963975675.1 uncultured Maribacter sp.
CTTATCCCAATAAAAATAAAATACTTTTTACACCATTTCATACAAGACTGATTTACTGTTATTTACATAAAAATAAAATTAAAAATGTTTTCGACAGGTGCTAAATCATTAAAAATCAACACATTATATGAAATTTAACTCCCCGATACAAACTAATCATCATGTTATCAAACACTTGCGACAGACTAGTGATAATCTCGCCAAATAAATTTTAGACTTAAACACAATATAGCTAACAACTTCCCCATCATTATATGATAACATCATAACCACTACTCGATAAAAAAAAAAGCCAACAGCAGTAGCACAAACAAAAACTTATTATGACCTAAAATTTAAGTAACAATAAACAACCTGTCAACATTTCTTAAACCCATCATGATTACCAATTATGCCTCAACAATACAAAATCAAGGGTGAAACAAAATTAGTTTCATTTAAATAGATACCTATGTATAATAAAATCAAAGCTCAATTAATAAACACTAAATAAGTTATCCTATTAAATAGTATATCTAAAACATAACACTATACTATTGCGGACATGAATTCAACATAGTATCTTTGGCACCCGATAAGATTTACAGCATATGATCAAGATTACATTACCTGACGGCTCGATTAAGGAATTCGAAAAAGGGACAACACCTATAATGGTTGCAAAAAGCATTAGTGAAGGTTTAGCCCGAAATGTTATATCCGCAAAATTCAACAAAACAACTGTTGAAACTGTCACCCCTTTAGAGACCGATGGAAGTTTAATTCTTTATACATGGAATGACAAGGAAGGAAAAACAGCCTTTTGGCATTCTACCTCACATATCGTCGCTCAAGCTATAGAGGAACTTTATCCTGGCGTAAAATTAACCATAGGTCCTGCAATTGATAATGGCTTCTACTATGATATTGAATTACCAGATGGCTCTATATCGGATAAAGATTTTCCTACGATAGAAAAGCGCGCTATAGAAATTGCAAGAGGCAAACATAATTATAAGCTTAGAGATGTCTCGAAAGCAGATGCCTTACAGTTTTATAAAGACCAAGGCAATGAATATAAGGTTGAGTTAATAGAAAATCTTGAGGATGGTACAATAACTTTTTGCGACCATGACACTTTTACCGATTTATGTCGAGGTGGGCACATACCAAATACCGGTATTGTAAAAGCCATAAAAATATTAAGTGTTGCAGGTGCATATTGGAGAGGTGATGAGAAAAATCCTCAATTAACACGTATATATGGTATCTCTTTTCCAAAACAAAAAGAATTAACTGAATACTTGGAACTTTTAGAAGAAGCTAAGAGGCGTGACCATAGAAAATTAGGTAAAGAATTAGAATTATTTACTTTTTCACAGAAGGTAGGTCAAGGATTACCTCTTTGGTTACCTAAAGGAGCTGCACTGAGAGAACGTTTGGAACAATTTCTAAAAAAAGCACAGAAAAAGGCTGGTTATGAAATGGTAATTACCCCGCATATTGGTCAAAAAGAACTGTATGTGACCTCTGGACATTACGAAAAGTATGGCGCAGATAGCTTTCAACCCATACATACACCAAAAGAAGATGAGGAGTTTTTATTAAAACCCATGAACTGTCCACATCATTGTGAAATTTATAATGCAAAACCGTTTAGCTATCGTGAGTTACCAAAACGTTTTGCAGAGTTCGGCACTGTATATCGATATGAGCAAAGTGGTGAACTTCATGGATTAACTAGAGTACGAGGTTTCACTCAAGATGACGCTCATATTTTTTGTACACCAAACCAACTTGATGAAGAATTTAAAAATGTCATCGATCTATCCTTATATGTACTAGGTTCTTTAGGTTTTGATAATTTTACCGCACAAGTATCTGTTCGTGATTTAGAGAAACCAGAAAAATACATTGGATCTGTAGAAAATTGGGAGAAGGCCGAGCAAGCTATCATAAATGCAGCTGAAGAAAAAGGCCTAGATTATGTTATAGAAAGTGGCGAAGCTGCTTTTTATGGTCCTAAGTTAGATTTTATGGTGAAAGATGCACTTGGAAGACAATGGCAACTAGGCACCATACAGGTTGATTACAATTTACCGGAACGCTTTGACCTTACCTATAAAGGTAGTGATAATGAACTACATAGACCTGTAATGATACACCGTGCTCCTTTTGGAAGCATGGAACGATTTATAGCCTTATTATTAGAACATACAGGTGGTAATTTCCCATTATGGTTAACACCTGAGCAAGTCATTATTCTTCCTGTAAGTGAGAATCATGAAAAATATGCTAAAAAAGTTTTAAAATCCCTAGAAAATAACGAAATTCGCGCCCTTATCGATGGTAGAAACGAGACTATTGGTAAAAAAATACGTGAAGCAGAAATGAGCAAAATACCGTTCATGCTAATCGTAGGGGAAAGCGACGAACTTGCCAACACCATTTCTGTGCGTAAACATGGAGGTGAGGATTTAGGAGCAATAAGCGTTACAATGTTTACAGACTTGGTCAACAAAGAAATAAACAGTACCTTAAAGTCGTTTAAAGAATAAAGTTTAACATAAAATATTAAGTCATAGCAATACGTAAAAGATTTAGACCACAACCTAGAAGGGAAAATAAGAATCCCCATAATATCAATGAAAAGATAACAGCCCCAAATGTTAGGTTGGTAGGTGACAATGTAGAAGTAGGTGTATATCCTTTTCCTCAGGCTCTTGAGAAAGCAGAAGAATTAGGTTTGGATTTGGTGGAGATTTCCCCAAAGGCAGACCCTCCTGTTTGTAAAATAATGGAGTATAAAAAGTTTTTATACGAACAGAAGAAAAGGGACAAGGCGATGAAAGCGAAAGCTTCCAAAGTTGTAGTTAAGGAAATTAGGTTTGGGCCTAATACCGATGATCATGATTATGATTTTAAAAAGAAACATGCTGAAAAATTTCTTCAAGAAGGAGCAAAATTAAAAGCATATGTATTTTTCAAAGGACGATCAATAGTTTACAAAGATCAAGGAGAAATTTTATTACTAAAATTAGCTTCAGAATTAGAGGAACTAGGAAAAGTAGAACAAATGCCTAAGTTAGAAGGAAAACGAATGACGATGTTCATTGCGCCTAAAACGAAAGGAAAATAAAGATTTGGTTGTGCTAAGCAACCCATTCTTTTTATAAAATACTAAACGCTGTTTGCATTTGTGAGCAGCGTTTAGCATGCAAAGTGAGATAATTAAATAAATTAGGAAAATGCCTAAACAGAAAACAAAATCCAGTGCCAAAAAGCGTTTTAAGCTTACAGGTACAGGTAAAATTAAAAGGAAGCACGCTTTTAAGAGTCACATCTTGACTAAAAAGTCTAAAAAGCGTAAGCTTAAGTTAACACATGATGGTTTAGTTCATCAAGCAGATGTTAACAGTATTAAAGAACAGTTACGTTTAAAGTAACCTACTCTTTAACAAGGTAAAATTATTAACCATGGAGTTAGGCTAAAAAAGTTCCTTAAAATATTAAGGGCGCCTACTACAAAAAATTAGAAAAAAATGCCAAGATCAGTAAATGCAGTAGCTTCTAGAGCCAGAAGAAAAAAGGTGATGAAGCAAGCCAAAGGTTACTTTGGAAGACGTAAAAACGTTTGGACAGTAGCCAAAAATGCGGTTGAAAAAGCAATGTTATATGCTTATAGAGACCGTAGAAACAAGAAAAGAACCTTCCGTTCATTATGGATTACCCGTATTAATGCAGGTGCTAGACAACACGGAATGTCCTACTCTCAATTTATGGGGAAATTAAAAGCTGGAAATATAGAACTAAATAGAAAAGTTCTTGCAGATTTAGCTATGAATCACCCAGATGCCTTTAAGGCAGTTGTAGATCAGGTAAAATAAATTAATAACAATCTCACTTTTGAAAAATCCGATTCTTACGAATCGGATTTTTTAATTTTAGCAATTGCCTGTTTAAATTCTTCCCAATCAATTAATTCATCAGCATTTTTATCATAGCCTTCAATTAATTTAGAAGAGACTATGCCTCGAATAAAGCCACTAATTTCAGCCTCTTTTAATAGCTTTACTATTTCCGATTTAGTCAACTTTTGATCATGGTCTTCATCGAAAAAATTAAATGCCTTTTCAGGAGTTTCAAAATGATTTGTAATTAATATCTGTATTTTATTTAAAATAGATTCTTCTGTAGTCATACTTTTATATTTATTCGTTGAATCAATTTAAGTATAAATTTCAAATTCCCCACGCAGTCAATACTAAGTTTCTACCAGACGAATAATTTCTATGTTCGCAGAGATAAATACCTTGCCATATACCCAAATTCAATTTTCCGTTGGTAATAGGAATTTGAACTGAAGCACCCATTAACGAAGCTTTAATATGTGCTGGCATATCATCAGCGCCTTCATAATCATGTTTGTAATATGATGCATTTTCAGGAACCATAATATTGAGATGAGATTCGAAATCTTCCCTAACCGTTGGATCAGCGTTTTCATTTATAGTTAAACTTGCCGATGTATGCTTTATAAATACTTGAAGAAAGCCATGCTGTACTTCCTTAAGTTCTGGAAATGCCTTTCTTATACTATCCGTAATAATATGATAACCTCTGTTATAAGGTTTTAAACAAAGTTCTTTTTGAAACAATTTCATACTATAAAATATAATAAATAAAGATAAAACTTTATCAATCCTTACTTTACTTAAGGTCATTGAAATATCTTTACAGACAAATAAATGTTATATGGATTTATCAAAGATAAAAATGGTTGTAACAGATATGGATGGAACACTACTAAACTCCAATCATCAAGTTAGTGACTATTTCTTTGACCTTTTTAAAAGCTTGAAGACACAAGGTATTATTTTTGTTGCCGCGAGTGGAAGACAGCTTAATAGCATTATAGATAAATTAGACCCTATAAAAGATGATATTATAGTTATTGCTGAGAATGGCGGTTTTGCTATGAAACAAAAAATCGAAATTTTAGCAACACCTCTAGACAGAAATCATGTAAAAGAAATTCTAAACACCTTAAATCAAATTCCAAATATTCATCCCGTTCTTTGCGGAAAATATAAAGCATATTTATCTGGTGAGTCTGAAGAGTTTGCAGAAAAACTAGCTGAATATTATACAGAATTCGAGGTCTTAGATAATTTAAACAAATTCGATTCAGAAGTCATTAAGATTGCCATTTATCATTTTGACAGTTCAGAACAATATATATATCCATTTGTAAAACACTTTGAAGACAGATTAAAAGTTAAAGTATCAGGTGAGAATTGGTTAGATATTTCAAATATGAATGCACACAAAGGTTACGCTTTAGCTAAAATAATGAAAAGCTATAATCTTAATTCCAATGAGGTAATGGTTTTTGGTGATTATAATAATGATCTTGAAATGCTTGCCTTGTCAGATTATGGTTTTGCTATGAAAAATGCTCATCCGAATGTAAAAAAAGCAGCAAAATATACCACGCTAAGTAATGATGAAAATGGTGTTGAGCACATTCTAAAACTTCTTATTAAATAAATTCTAATTAAGGCATTCGTTTGGTTAAGTAGAATAACTAATCTGTGATTTTATATTTAAAATTTAGTTTTTCAAACTACTATATAATACCCCATAGTTCTAAAACTTGCTCTTATATAAAGCAATCAAAAATAGTATTATTTCTAGGTTTTCTGTTTCTTTTTTCTGGCAGCTGGAAACAAAACATTATTTAAAATTAATCGATAACCTGGCGATGTAGGATGCAACTCAAGTTCGGTCTTTGGGTCCCCTACTCTATGCTGGTAATCTTCAGGATCATGCCCCCCATAGAACGTAAAAAAACCTTTTCCTTTTATACCGTGAATATATCTTGCTTCTTCGTTGATTTTATTTTCACCTAATATTAAGACCGTTGGTTTAATTTCAGAGCGTGTAAAGGCCGTTGTTTGCCCCATAAACCCTTTTACCAATGACGTATGGTTTTGACATAACATGGTAGGCACTGGATCCCATTTTGCAGAAAAATCCATAAGGGAAAAGTAATCTGATTCTTTAGCAACATTACCTCTTTTATTGGTCATGTCAATGCTAGAAAATTCATATTTCAAAGGGTTTCTTTCCAAAATAAAATCTGTGAATGCAAATGTTTTTCCGAAATCCAAACTTGCTTGATAATTGGGATCAGAAGCATCGCCATCAAACATGGGTTCTACAATATCTACTGCATCAGCAGCTAAGGCAATATCAAAACTATCTGTTGCAGAACACATAGCAAACATGAATCCTCCTCCTATCACATAATTTCTAATTTTTAATGCTACCGCTCTCTTTTCTTCGGAAACTTTATCAAAGCCAAGCTTATTAGCTAATTTTTCCGCATTTTTTTTTCCTTCAATATACCAAGGGGCTGCTCTGTAAGCTCCATAGAATTTTCCATATTGCCCTGTGAAATCTTCATGATGTAAATGCAACCAATCATACAAAGCCAATTTATCATCAAGTACCTCTTCATCATAAATGGTTGTATAAGGAATTTCAGCATAGGTCAATGCCATAGTTACCGCATCATCCCAAGGTTGATTATCTTTTGGGGAATAGACAGCAATTCGCGGTGCTTTTTCTAATATTACGGCATCTTGATTTTTAGAAGGACTACTAATATCGTCTAAAATTGAATTTGCTTGGGCATCCGATAGTATCTCAAAACTCACCCCACGTATTTGACATTCTTTTCGAATACTTTCTCCATCTGGAAGTAAAAATGAGCCCCCACGATAATTTAGAAGCCACTGAACCTTTTGTTGTTTTGCCAAAACCCAATAGGTCATTCCGTATGCTTTCAAATGATTTTTTTGAGTATCTTCATCCATAGGTATAAGAATAGAAGAGGCAGAAATTTGAATTGAGCAAAAGACAAAGAAAAATGACGTTATTATTTTAGACATATACTTTATTCAAGGCATTTACTCAAAGATAAAGTAAAATCTTTGGTGCGTAATTTGAGTAATCGTTGAAGCTGTTGTAAAGTGAATAACGCTAATCAGAAGAAACCAATTGTTTTTAAACAAAAAAAAGTCCTCTTATAAGAGAACTTTTAAATTATTCATATGTATTGTACTTTAAAAAGGAACATCATTATCCTCTTCAAAATCTGGATTATTATTCATACTACTACCAAAGGCATCATCTGCACTAGGTAAGTTTTTAGTTATAAAAGGATTTTCTTCATTAGCGTTCATTTTCGATTGAAATTCAAATGGAGAGTCAAAATCATCTAAGTTATCGAACTTACCTTGGTTACCGATAAACTTCAATCTTATATTCTCTAAACCACCATTTCTATGTTTTGCAACAATAAATTCTGCTTGACCTTGAGTTGGCGTACGTTCTTCATCGTCCCATTCTTCAATCTTATAATATTCTGGTCTATAGATAAATGATACAATATCAGCATCTTGCTCAATTGCTCCAGACTCCCTTAAATCTGAAAGAATAGGTCGCTTACTTCCACCACGGGTTTCAACGGCACGAGAAAGCTGCGATAATGCAATTACAGGTACCCCTAATTCTTTTGCCAAGGCCTTTAAGTTTCTCGAAATTGTAGAAATCTCTTGTTCCCTATTACCTCCTTTTTGACTACCGCCTGCTGTCATCAACTGCAAATAATCAATCATAATCATTTTAATACCATGTTGCGATGCAAGTCGTCTTGCTTTCGCACGTAAATCGAAAATAGAAAGTGACGGTGTATCATCTATGAACAAAGGCGCCTTCTCTAAAGATTTTACCTTAACGTTCAGTTGTTCCCATTCATGTTTTTCAAGCTTACCGGTTCTTAATTTTTCAGAAGACAAACCTGTTTCTGATGAAATTAATCTCGTAATTAATTGAACTGATGACATCTCTAAGGAAAAGAATGCGACAGGAATAATTTTGCTTCCGCAGCATCTAACAGTTCAAAAACATCAGTTGCTTCATCATACGCTTCCTCAATAATTTCACCTGAAATTTTGATTAAACTACGCTGAATATATTTTTGAAGAATTATACGAGCGTGAAATTCAATATGAGCAGATGAGGCTACTTTTTGTGTAAGTTTTATTAAATAAAAATCCCCTCCACTCGCCTCTAATTTACCTGATTTCTTTAATTGTGCAGAAACGGTTAATAAATCCACCGGTTGCGACTCTTCGAATAGAATAAAAATCGCTTCATAAATGAACCTATGGGCATCCTTATAAAAAACATCTGGATGTAAAATATCGATGACTTCATCTACACCTTTCTTATCTATCATCATCGCACCCAATACAACCTCCTCTAAATCAATTGCTTGCGGTGGTATTTTACCTCTCTCAAGGTTTATAATA
>CAXBIJ010000161.1:0-8333 GCA_963975675.1 uncultured Maribacter sp.
TAACGTAGCAACGGTCGTTGAAAAAATTTCTGAACGAAAAAGATTGTCGTTTCCTGCTCTCATTACATTCACTTTTATTCCATCAGATTTCATGATTTCCATGCCATATACAAATGAAAAAGCGATCCCCTCTAATGCTGCCCTACACAAATGGCCTTTACCATGATTGTTCAAGTTTAAGTTAACAATTCGGGTTCCAATATCTTGATTTTTAAGCATTCTCTCTGCTCCATTCCCAAAAGGAATTAAAGCTATGCCATCTGAACCGATTGGTACTTCATTGGCAAGTGCATTCATTTCATCATACGAATCAACATTTAGGTTGTTTAACAACCATCTATATTGAATACCTGCACCATTTATACATAAAAGTTTTCCTATTCTTGTTGGTTTACCGGGAGTATAATTTACGTGTGCAAAATTGTTAACCCTAGAGCTTTCTTTTACCGACAGATTATCAGTCACCGCATATACAACACCAGAAGTACCACCTGTGGCAGCAACTTCACCTGGTTTAAATACGTTTAAGGTTAGGGCATTATTGGGTTGATCTCCAGCTCTATACAAAATAGGTGTTCCAATATTTAGCCCGCTCTCTCCTGCACCTTTTTCATTTACGTTGGATTGAACTGAGAATGTGTCGACTATATCTGGAATCATTCCTTTTTCCAAGCCGTAGTGCTCTAATAAAATATCTGCGACTTCATCTTTCTTAAAATCCCATAAAATACCTTCTGAAAGTCCGGATACCGTTGTATTCACAACTCCTGATAATTTATAAGCGATATAATCGCCAGGCAGCATCATTTTATATATCTGCGCGTAGATTTCGGGTTCGTTTTCTTTTACCCATTTTAATTTTGAAGCAGTAAAATTTGCCGGTGAGTTCAACAAATGAGTATTGCAGCGGTCTGCACCTATTTTGTCGTAAGCATTTTGACCGATAGAAACCGCTCTACTATCGCACCAAATAATTGACTTTCTTAATGCGTTACCTTCTTTATCGATTAACACTAAACCGTGCATCTGATATGAAATACCAATACCAATAATATCGGCTGTATTTATAGTATACGCTAAACTTAACTTTTCGATACCGCTACAAACATAACGCCACCAATCTTCAGGACTTTGCTCTGCCCAACCATTTTTCAAAGCTTCCATAGACATTTCTGTCTCTGGCTCTGTAACTACTCCTATACTTTTTCCTGTAGTAGCATTTACTAAGGCAATTTTTATAGATGAGCTTCCTACATCTAATCCTAAATGGTACATAAATAGTTTGAATTGATTTATAGCTGTAATAAGTTAAACCAAAAATAACTACTATGTGCCCTTTTCTTTATTTCCGCAACGAAAATTTATAGTAACCTATATACAATTGAAAATTAAGAGTACACAAATTATTATTTAAATATCTGTAAATCAATTATTTATATAGATAAATTTCTATCTATAATTTTCGAAAAGGTTTTCGTAATACCATTTATTTCAACATTTAAATACGACTAATTTAATATTCTTCGAGTTGATTTTGTAACTGTTCAAGTTTAGAAAGTGCTTCAGATTTCGAGTTTACATCTAGCTTTAAATAGATATTTTGAATATGAAAATTTACTGCACTTGGGGTTACAAAAAGCTTTTGAGCAATCATTTTATAGGTAGCCCCTTGGCACAAAAAATCTACAATCTGATTCTCTCTTTCTGAGAAAAATGCAAAGGTTTTCTTGTGAAAATTATGAATGATTTTCTTTACAATGTCATTACTCATTGCAGCACCTTCTTTTTCCATACTACGTAATGCATGCTCTAATTTATCTAAAGTTAAAGGCTTCGTCAAATAGCCATTTGCACCTTTTTTAAAAGCATTTTTAATGACATCAAAATCATTTATTTCACTGAACATTATAATTTTAATGCCCCAATCTTTTTTCCTAAATAGTTTAATAGCATCAATACCGTTAGTTCCATTTAGATCTATTTCAGACAAAACGATGTGTGGTTTTGTAAAACTAAAATCTTTTAATGCCTCTTTAGCAGAAGTGTAGCTGCCAACTAATTCATAATCTGCTATTTCTTCAAAGTGATTCTTATACACAGTATGTAAAGATTTATCACTTTCCAATACGATAATTCGAGTAATAGAATTTTTCATAATTTCTAAAGTTTAGCGATACTCCTCCCATATCGGAAGAATATCAAAGGTTAGTTTTAAGTATTTTCAAAAGCCTTTTGGCTCTTGAATAACTAAACAATAGGACAGTATTTATGAGCCTATAGACTAAACTATTGGTTCATTATAGCATACCAAATGGGGGTACTTCGAAGATTAATCAATGTTTTTAGATTAATCTTTGTCCTTTGTTCAGTTATAATTTTTAAATCATAAAAGCTTAGTCGCTAATGATTTAAATTTAGAATACCGAAACAATCGCTAAACTTTGGAATTATGAAATTTCGTTTTGTTAAAAAAACAGAAATTACATTAGAATTGAGATGTAAATTAATACAAAAATTTAGTAGGTAAAATTTTGTCATAATAATGGGGGGATTTGGGGTTAAACATTGCTTTACAATAAATTTGGTTCGAGAAATATATATATTAATGCCATATACCCGTCAAAAACATCAGATTTTTCGTTCAAATGCAGTTTTTTGCCAAAAAAAAAGGTAGTTCATCGATTGTTAACCTAATGTTAAATCGAGTACTACCCTTTAAAAAAAATAAAAAAAAGGAGGGAACCCAGTCATCCCCCCGGATAACGCCCCTCCTTTATTGACAATTCAAATCAACCATAAAATCGTAGAAAATAAAGGTTCAATCTTACCCCCTATTCTCTACTTATATCATCATCCTCAAAAGTATTTGATGCAGTAGCCGTAGTTTCATTTACTTGCATAATCCACTTTTCTTTGTTGTATTTACCGTTTAAATCTGTACTTGCTGCCATTTGGGCATCATTTTTATAATCGTAGTCTGCTAAGTACACATAGTATAGACCATTTTCTTTATTATAGAACTGTTTTGGATCTAATCCTTTTTCTCTAAGTTCTTTCATGAAAGCATTCATGTACTTTGTTTGACTATATACATTTGCAATTACATAATAACCAGAATTCATATCTATTACATCAGAATCTACTAGCATTTTAACCGGTAATTCTTTAAAATTTGCTCTTCTAGATGATGTAGAAGCAACTTTTGCTGTTGCAAAAGCGTTTGTCGGCTCTGGTACTACATTCATATCATTAGATACATACGACGTGTTTTCCTCAACACTAAAATCTTGTAATGAGCTTTTAATTGTTGCATCAATATCATTGCGCAACATTCTAACAATTAACTCAAAACGCTCTTCAAAAGCTGCAATTCTTTCATTTTCAATGGAGTCTTGACGAAGAATTAATTCGTCTAGTATAATTTTGTTCTCGTAAGCCAAATCATTTTCAGCTATATCGGTATGTTTTCTTTTCTGATTTGATTTTCTCGCATTATCGCGTTCCTCTATCAAATGAGCAATCTGCTCCTCATAATTTCTTACAATATTATCTATTTGATTATCTGATGAATTGTCTGCAACGGTTATATTCAAATCATCATCTTTAAACTTATATGCTAATGTTATTTCATGGTTCCATCCTAAATTGGCTTCACTTTTAGACAAATCTTTTTCCATTAAATAACCCAATGACATTTTCTCGCTTAAATTAAAACCTACACCAGCAGCTACTCCATATTCTTGATCTACTGTTGTTTGTAACCATCCGTAGTTTGGCAAGTCTAATAATAAAGACCCAAAGTAGTACAAGCTACCATCTAAGTTTTGGCCAACTTGTGCCATTGGCATTAATCGGGCATTTTCAAAAAGACCCCTAGAATTTTCGAACGAATGAGTATACTGTACCGATGCTTTAACACTTTTTGTAGATAAATCGGTTAAAAATTCATTTGTCGTTTGGTTATACTTTAATAAATCTTCAGCGTATAAGCCAAAATCAAATTTCCCTAGTGAAAGATTTATACCTGGTTGTACTGCAATTTTACTTTCCTTTCTAGCATCCGCAATTTCTGGGTCAGCTTCACTTGTTACGATTCTATTTTTATCTAAACCTTGATTAAAATAGGTTATGTTCGTACCAAAGGTTAAAACAGATTTTTCGCCTAAACGTACCGAAGTAGCATAATTAGCATTAAATCCAAATTCTTGTACAACACCAGACCATTGACTGTAAACTCCTATACCGACAGCAGTATGGTCATTTAATTTATTACTAAATCCTAAAAAGTAGTTTTGACTATTATCATCGAACGTTGCATATTGATTTCTATGTAATATGTTCAAATAAGATTTGTTTTCTCGCACCAATGAAAAAGTAGGATTGATGAAAAAACGATTGAAGAATAATTGATTGTGGTAGGTACTACTAGAACCTAAATTTGTATTGGTTTCTTGACCATTAACTGTTTGGACAAGGGCCAATAAAAGTAATGCAATAATTAAACTATTGATTTTTAACGGACTTTCCATAACGATTGAATTTTATGATTAGTAAATGATTGTCTTATACTTATTGGGGGAAATGAATAATGGGTGGTTATTCATCTTCAAAAACAGAACTAGAATACTGCGTCTGTCTTTCACTATTGAAGGCTTCTAAAAAGCGATCATCCCTATCTTTCTCATTAATAGGCTTATCATTTAAATTAAACGCAACATTTTGAGCATTCTTACCTTTGGCCATTCTATTAGATACTACATAGCCAGATCCATTACCTTGTAAAAGGTTTACTGAATATTCATCAAAAGAACTATTAATTGTATTTCCCATATTTACTGCAAGGCCAACTTTTCTCTGCCCTACTTCTACCATAAATACGTCTAGGCCACCAAAACCTTCTCTGCCCTCTGAAGCAAAAACAAGCGTACCATTAGCCACAGGGTTTGGGTGTAGATCATTCTTGGCTGAATTTACTTTTTCACCAAGATTCTTAGCAGTACCTAATGCTCCATTTTTTTGAATTGTAGCGACATAAATATCGTATTCGCCGAAAGTACCAGGCATGTTTGAAGCAAAGAATAATCGGCTACCATCTGGGGAAACTGCTGGGTGTTTTGCCGAGTAATCACCAGAACAAATAGGTAACTCAGTAATTCTCTTCCATTCTCCGGCTACCTTATCGGCCTTATAAATTTTATGTACTTCTTTTCTTTTCGAAAAAATACCTGTTACTGGTTTTCGGTAGGTAGTCTTACTGAAATATGCAGTGTTACCATTGTTTGTAAGTGCTACAGGTTGAGAATATCCTCCCATTGTATTGGACGGACTTTTAAGATTCGAAGCTAATTCTTCACTAGCTTCTTCATTGTCCCAAGGCAAAAATTTACTTCTATTGTTAGACGTAATACGAGTAGGTATAACCGTTTGCGTCATTTTATAGTCGTCCTTGACCAACTCGGTCCAGTTTTCATCGGCAATTTCGTTTTGAACTTGCTTACCTAATTTTGATACGGCATGATCAAATCTCTTTTGATAACTCTTAGATAAAGATCCATCTTCTGAAATTTCCATTAATTTACCATACCAGTACAATGCGTTTTCATACTTCTTAGTTAAGAAGTTAGCATTGCCTAAGTCTTCGAAAATCTCTTTATCAGCATAACCAAGAGATTTTAACTTCTCGTAATTGTCTGCTCGTTTTGATACTTCGGTAATTTTCCTCTCTTGAAAATTAGTAGAGGAATGATTGAAGGCCAAATCTTGGCCATAACCCATGGTCGCCATACAGGCAAACAAAAGGGTGCATTTTAATGAATTGTTCATGTTACTAGATTTTGGGGGTTAATACCACAAAGCTCTACTAACCAATTCGATCTGTTATTAATAAAAATTCATAGGTTTTACATCAATGTGTAAACAACACCTGTTGAAAATGATATATAAATACCTAAAAATCAGAGCTTAACAAAAATAAGAATGCTTATTTAATTACCTGTTTATTTTTTCTTTTATCAGAAATATAAGTATACCCTAAATATGCAAGTTGTAAACCAACTGCTGCCATTTTCAATTTTCGACTTCGCACTAGCATCTTAGCTAATCCAAATAGCGGTGATAATCCCATACTGTTTTAATTTTAAAATTTAGATAAAAATACTAGTTAACGACTGGTAACCTTGACTCAATGCAATGAAAATGTAAACTAAAAACTAGTAATTTTTATGGGAAAATCACCTATATAATAGTAACATCGATACAGCAAATCTCCTTCTCATTATAGTTAATAAAAGTTATGTAATTGGCTTAACTTAGAGCTAACATTATTGTAGAACGGTGGACATGAGTGTCTACAAAAAATTTAATATCATGAACAAGGATATAGAGAAAATAGAACATAGACTAAGCGATATAGTTCGTAAAAACGAGGATGCCATAAAAGGTTTTGAAAAAGCATCAAAAAATTCTGAACAAGTAGGCATTAAGACTTATTTTGAAAAGAAAGTGATTGAAAGAATGCAGTTTTTAAGAGAAATAAGAGCTGCTGTACCCGATTTAGATTTAGGTAGCGTTGCTATAGATGGAAGCGCTGCTGGTGCCGTACATAGAAAATGGATGGATGTAAAAGCATTTTTTGCTGGAGATAGTGACGAGGCAATGTTAGAGGAAGCTGTAAGAGGAGATAAATCTGCTATTGAAGATTACGATAAAGCCTTAACAGAAACAATGATGCCACCAAGATTAAAAGAAATTATAAGAACACAGCGTGAAAAACTGCACAATGATATACAAACAACTGAAATTTTGGAAGATTACAGATAATAGAAACTTTTAAATAAAAAAGCCCTTGCATTGCAAGGGCTTTTTTTCTTCGCTTAGTTTATAAAACTTTATTAAAAACTCACTTAATAAGTATAAAATTTTTCCTAATTTCAAAGGACTCAATTAAATACCGAAAACTAATGGCGAATTTCAGTTTAAAAGTTAATGGAAAGACAGAGCAGATAGATGTAGATCCAACTACACCTATGCTTTGGGTACTAAGAGATCATTTAAAATTAGTAGGAACTAAATTTGGCTGCGGTATTGCGCAATGCGGTGCTTGTACTGTGCATCTTGGCGATAATGCAGTACGGTCTTGTCAACTTCCTATATCAGCAGTAGGGGAACAAGCTATTACAACTATTGAAGGTCTTTCTGAAAATGGCGACCATCCCGTACAAAAAGCTTGGATAGAAGAAGATGTATATCAATGTGGGTATTGTCAAGCAGGTCAAATTATGAATGCAAGTGCATTTTTGAAAAAAAATCCTAATCCATCAGATGTAGAGATTGAGGATGCTATGAACGGTAATATCTGTCGTTGTGGCACATATACGCGAATTAAGAAAGCGATTAAGAACGCTGCTAATACTTCAAATGCGTAATAACAAGTGGCCCACAATTTTGGGATTTTAAACTTCATTAAAAAACAAACAGATGACACTCATAAAAACAACATATAATAGACGTTCCTTTATAAAAAGCTCTGCCCTTGCAGGTGGTGGCATGGTAATAGGTTTTAGTTGGCTAGCTTCTTGTAATCCAACCCCGGAACAAGTAAATAATATGCCTAAAGAATGGTTTGATATTAATGGCTTCCTTAAAATTGGTGATAATGGCATGGTAACTATCATGTCACCAAATCCAGAAATTGGCCAGAATGTAAAAACATCTATGCCAATGATTGTTGCAGAGGAATTAGATATAGATTGGGATAATGTAATCGTAGAACAAGCGCCTTTAAATACTGATATTTTTCAAAGACAGTTAGCTGGTGGTAGCCAATCTATTCGTGCCGGTTGGCAAGGATTACGTATGGCGGGGGCAACTGCTCGGCATATGTTGATTGCCGCAGCAGCAGAGGCATGGCAAGTTCCTGCTTCAGAAATCACTACAGATGCAGGAATTTTAAACCATAAGGCTTCAAATAAATCTGCTGGTTACGGAGAAATGGCATCTTCAGCAGCTACCATGACAGTACCTGAAGAAGTTTCTTTAAAAGATATTAAGGATTTTGTAATCATAGGTACGGATAGAAGAAACGTAGACGGACCAAATTTAGTGACTGGTAAACCTTTATTCGGAATAGATATTCAAGAAGATGGTATGTTGATTGCTATGATAGTTCATCCACCTGCTTTTGGTATGACCTATAAGTCAATGGATGCAGCATCAGTTAAATTAATGCCAGGTATAAAAGATGTATTCCCTATTGATGTATATCCTGAAGGTGTAGAGAGACAATGGTCAGATGGTGGTGCTATAGATAAATTAGTGGCTATTGTCGGTGAGAG
>CAXBIJ010000162.1:0-8302 GCA_963975675.1 uncultured Maribacter sp.
TATTGTCGTTGATTTTATCGACATGGTAAAAGCACAACACAGAAAAAGACTTTTTGAACATCTTAGAGATGAGATGAGTGATGATCGCGCCAAACACAAAATACTACCTCCTAGTAAATTTGGTTTGATTCAGATTACCCGACAAAGGGTACGCCCTGAAATGAATATTAAAACAACAGAAGAGGACCCTAATAATGCAGGGAAAGAGGTGGAAGCACCAATTGTTTTAATAGACAAAATTAAAGTGGATCTTGAAAAACTCCTAAAAGGGCCAGCAAAGGACAACAGTATAACACTAAACATACATCCTTTTATAGCAGCCTACATCACCAAAGGATTTCCATCATTGAGAACTAAATGGTTCTTAGAATACAAAAGGTGGATCAAAATACAACCACGTGATGCGTATACGTATCTTGAATACCGTTTTAAGAACAAAGACGGCAAAACAATATATTAAGTAAAAAAAGCGATTTCCTAACGGAGTCGCTTTTTTTGTTTAGTACTTTTGATAAATATGAACCAAAAAATAAAAGGCTATACCATTCAAGAAGCTACTAAAAAAATAGAGAGTTATTGCGCCTATCAAGATCGTTGCCATAAAGAAGTTAATAGCAAACTGAAAGAAATGGGTATGATTCCACTGGCTATTGATACTATAATTAGTCAGCTTATTGAAGATAGATTTTTGAACGAAGAACGTTTTGCCAAAAGTTTTGCTAGAGGCAAATTCAACATTAAAAAGTGGGGAAAGAATAGAATTGTTAATGAATTAAAATTTAGAAACATCTCTAAATACAACATAACTACTGCTTTAAAGGAAATAGACCCTCAAGAATATTTATATACATTAGATACTTTAGCTATAAAAAGATTAGGGCAAATATCAGAATCTAATATTCAAAAGAGGAGAAAAAAACTAGCTGACTATCTACTATATAGAGGATGGGAAAGCCACTTGGTTTACGAGAAATTACAAGAACTTATAAAATAAAATTCATCTTATTTTTTAACAAATACTTCAAGATTTTTGTTAGTTCTAGAAATCGCCTCCTCATTCTTCCAATCTATCCAATTTTGTCCTTTCAATTTACGCATCAACACGTCGTAATATCGCATTATCAATATATTATAAGAGGCTTTAGCTAAATTCTTGGGATTACGAGCTAACGCACGAAGACTCATTGAAAAACCAGGAGATTTATACTTCATATAATGCCAATAACCCTCTGGCATATATAAAACCTCGCCGTGTGAAAGTGTGGTTTTATAGCCAGATGCCTTTTCTAATACCGGCCATTTCTCATAATCGGGATTAGAGAAATCTATACTTTCATGTGTAATTAATGAATGTGGAACTTTATAAATATTCTTAGTCTGGGACTGTGGAAAAAGCACTACCTCCTTTTCTCCATCAAAATGAAAGTGAAAAATATTAGCAAAATCAATATCATAATGCATGAACGTGTACGAATCTTTACCACCAAAAAACATCATAGGCACCCCCTTAAGCAGTTTCAATCCAAAATCAGGAAAAGTATAATCCTTTTGTAACGCGGGTACTTCTTTTAAAATATTCCAAAGAAATATTCTGTATTTAGTTGGCTCGCGCATTAATAAATCGACATAATCAGCCATTTTCATTTTAGCATGTGGCTCATTAAAACCATCCTTATGCTGAACAGGTCTGTTATCATACAAAGGCACAGTAATGTCGCCCGCAACACTTTTCATGTACGACAAATTCCATTTTTCAAAAGCAGGCCAACCTTCAATAGCCCTTTGTATAACTACAGGCTTTTGAGGTTTAAAATAGTTCTCGATAAAATCTTCCTTGGTAATATTATTTACCCTTGGAATTTCTGCTAAATTCAATTACTCATGATTTTTTTAGGGAAGCCAAAGGTAATTAACGAATAGAAAAAAAATCTTAAAAATGTATTAATGTAATCCTAGTCGATAATTTTGGCCTTTTGTTTAGCAGTTTCATTACGTTCGATAGAATGACCTGGTCGAGACCATTTAGGCTTTTCACCCATGGCCTGTAATTGAGAATCTGTTGCTTCCACAGTTTTCGGTTGAGAAACTTTTGTAAATGGTTTTTGAGGATTCAACCCTAACATTTTGAACATAGCCATATCTTCATTTACATCTGGGTTTGGCGTAGTCAACAATTTATCGCCCGCAAAAATTGAGTTTGCACCAGCGAAGAAGCACATTGCCTGACCTTCTCTACTCATTTGAGTACGACCTGCGGACAAACGAACTTGAGTTTCAGGCATTACAATTCTTGTGGTAGCAACCATACGTATCATTTCCCAGATAGATATTGGCTCAATATCTTCCATAGGTGTTCCTTCTACAGCAACGAGTGCATTAATTGGAACAGATTCTGGTTGTGGATTCAAAGAAGTTAAAGCTACTAACATACCCGCTCTATCTTCTAAAGCCTCACCCATACCAATTATACCACCGCTACAAACGGTTACATTACTTTTACGAACATTCTCAATAGTATCTAAACGATCTTCGAATGCACGTGTAGATATAACGTCTTTATAATAATCTTCTGAAGTATCTAGATTATGGTTGTAAGCGTATAGACCAGCTTCTGCCAAACGTTTTGCTTGATTTTCGGTAATCATGCCCAAAGTGCAACATACCTCCATATCCAATTTATTAATAGTTCTAACCATTTCTAAAACTTGATCGAACTCAGGGCCATCTTTTACATTTCTCCAAGCGGCACCCATACAAACTCTTGAGCTACCAGAGGCTTTCGCACGTAGTGCTTGAGCCTTAACTTGAGAAACAGCCATAAGATCATTACCCTTAATATCAGTATGGTAACGAGCTGCTTGAGGGCAATACCCACAATCTTCAGGACAACCTCCTGTCTTTATTGAAAGTAAGGTAGAAACTTGAACCGTATTGGGGTCATGATTCTTTCTATGCACAGTTGCAGCCTCATAAAGAAGCTCCATTAAAGGCTTATTATATATTTCTAGAATTTCCTCTTTTGACCAATTATGTCTTGCTTCGCTCATATAATCTTAGGTTGTTACCAGAGTTCAAAAATAACTGAATTAGAATAGAAAATATAATTGCTGGGTTTTAAAATATTAAGATTACCAAAAACTAATTCTTACACAGAACATCTTAATTAGACCTACACAATAAAATACTTACCGCATTACCGCCAAAACCTACCGCATTCACCATTACTTTTTTGATTTTTCTTTCAACTGATTTTTGACTTAAAAATGGCACAGAAATCATTTTGTTATATTGAAGCATTAAAACCGCCATCTCTAAGTTTAGCATACCAGATGTTGCGAATGTGTGACCTAATTTCCATTTATTCGTTGTTAGCGAAGGTATGTTGCTCTCAAAAACTTTTTTAATTGCATTAAATTCTGATACATCTCCTTTTATAGTTCCTGGAGCATGCATTACAATAACGTCAACCTCAGAGGGGTCTAAATTACCCAAAGCCATTTTCATCGATTTTTGAAAACAAATGGCATGTGCAGAAATAGATGTATTATGCTTTAAAATTTCAGTTGCATAGCCCACTCTTTCAATAAATGCTAAAGCATTTTTCACAACTCCTTTTTCTAAACATGCTACCGAGGCACCTTCACCTAAAATCATACTATTATTATCCTTTTCTAAGTTTAATGCCTGACAAGGATAACTATGGCTAAGCCCAGTTACTGTGGTTAAATTATCAGTTGAACCGGAATCGTTATATTTTGCATAAATTTTTAAAGCCTTCATTTGGGCTATGGTGAAATCGGTTAGTGGTGCTTCACTTGCGCCAACCAAAAACTTATTAGCCATACCACTATTAATCCAGGCAACACCATTTAATACAGAATGTAGACCAGTAGAGCACGTAATGGAATGGGAAATTTCAGGACCCGTAGCTCCTAGATCATGAGATACCCACGAAGAAATGTTTCCCAACGTGGTGGTGGGTGAACTTAAAGTAGCTGCTAAACCTGTTTCTAAAAACTCTGTATGATATTGTTCGAATAACTTTGTTGCCCCTCTAGAAGAACCTAAATTAATTCCGAATTCTGAATCGCTTTTCCATCCAGAATCTCTTATGGCTAATCTTGAGGCTACCATTGCAAATAAAACACTATCGTCTAATTTTCTATACTTAGAATCTGAGACACGTAGCTTCTCTACAAGAACTCTACCCGATTCAGACATTGGCGCAACCCAAGACTTTTCACCATTATTATCTACCAATGAGAAACAATGTTCTTTATTTTGATAAGACTGCCAAGTTTCTTCTAATGTGCTACCTAAAGGTGAGAGCGAGGCTATGGCTGTTATGGATATTTTCTCTTTCAACATAGTAATCTAAATGGTTTCTAGTGCCGCTGCAATAGTTTCGTAAATCTTTTGAAGTTGAGAATTTGTAATTACATAAGGCGGAAGCACGTAAATTGTATTCCCCAGTGGCCTTAATAAAACCCCTCTCTCAATAAAAAAATCATAAAGGTCGTCACGTAAATTACCATAGCGCTCCATTTGTATATTTAAATCTAATGCCAGTATAACTCCTATTACTCTTGCATTAGCCACTTTTTTATGCTTTTCAATTCTTATAGCAAAAGAGTTATGGGCACTTTCAATAAATTTTCTTCTTTCTATAAATTCAGGTGAATTCAAAAGTTCAATACCTGCAAGTGCCGCTGCACAACCAATAGGGTGCGCACTAAATGTATGGGCATGAAAGAATCCTTTATGTACCTCATCGCTTAAAAATCGATTAAAAACTGCTTGTGAACAACTTGTTATACTTAAAGGAAACATACCTGCCGTTAGTGCCTTACTTAAACAAATAATATCAGGTTTGTTTTCAAGATAATCTGAGGCAAAATTCTTGCCTGTTTTACCGAAACCAGTCATTATTTCATCGGCTATACTTAATACTTTACTCTCTTGACACAGATTAATTAATTCATCTAGACCTTTGGCTGAGTGAAACTTCATACCAGCCGCGCCTTGTACTAATGGTTCAAATACAAAAGCAGCACATTTATTCTCTTTAAGAATTTGAGCTAATCTTTCCCTTACTTCCTGAATATTATTGTCTTGTGGTGTTGGTATTCGCACAACCTTTAAAAGAAAGTCTTCAAAAGGACCATTGTATGATGAAAGTCCTGATGCGCTCATTGCACCAAATGTATCTCCATGAAAGCCATCTTCAAATGCTATAAGGGTATCTCTTAATTCACCATTATTATGATAAAATTGCAGCGCCATTTTTATTGCAGCTTCAATAGCCGTAGAACCATTATCATTGAAAAAAATCTTTGCCTGATTCGCGGGTAAAATTTCCATCAATTTTTCAGATAAATCTATTGCTGGCTCATGAGTTAGCCCGCTGAACATTACAAAATCTAACTTATTCATTTGCTTGGTCATTGCCGAAACAATATGCTTGTTAGAATGACCATACATTACCGTATACCACGAGGCAATACCATCAATATATTCTTTGCCATCTTCATCAAATAACAACGCATCTTTAGCACTAATAATAGGTAATTGGCTTTTATTCAACTTATGTTGCGTTAACGGGTGCCATAAGTGTTTTTTATCTCGAGTAGATAGATTTTCCACGGTCATAGAATTTATAATTCGTCATTTTATCTATCTTGCAAAGATCGGGAAATAAACCGCAACAAAGAGATGCCCTCAAAAAGAAACAAAAAAGCAATTTTAGATTTTTCCAAAATCAAGAATAGCTTGGTATTCTCAATCTTTTTCATAATCACCTTTTTTATTCGCTTTCCCTTTTTCTTTCGAGATTATATTGACCGAGATGAAAGTACTTTTATTCTTCTAGGCCAATCGTGGGCAGATGGCTTTCTACCCTACACCCAATTATGGGATTTAAAACCGCCACTAACATTTGCTTTTTTTGCAGCAATTATAGCTATTTTCGGCAAAAGCTTTATTGCTATACGATTAGCAGGCGTTTTTTTAGTAGTCATCACAGCCTATTTCACCTATAAGATTGCATTATCGGTACTTTCTAAAAAGGCTTCGATTATAGTCGGTGCGATTTGCATTATTCTTTTAAGTCTTTTCGGAAGCTTACAAGGCGTAATGTCTGAACATATTTGTATCGCCTTTTTTGTGCCTGCCCTATATTTTTTACAAAGTAAAAAAACACTAGGCTTTACTTTCTTGGCGGGGTTATTAATGGGAGGTACCGTTATGGTTAAATTGAATATGGCTTTTCCTATATTCTTTATCGGCCTTTATCTTATTTACGAATCATTTTTCTCGAAAAAGCATATCAATTTGCTTCATGTAATAGTATTCGGATCGGGTGTTTTAGCTATTATTTTTACAACAATCCTACCTTACTACCTTTCTGACCAAACCATAGTTTGGTGGGAATCTGTAGTTTTAGCCCCTTTAGAATACACAGAAGCTAGAAGATATTCTATTTTTAAACTAGCCCCCATATTTGTTATTATAGGTCTTTTTCTTTTTTACGCTTATAAAAGCAACAATCTTAATTTCAAGAATAGGACGGTACAATTATTACTAGTTGCAATTGTCGGTGTTTTGGTGTCCTTTGTAAAAGGCGGAAGAATTAACGGACATTACCTTATACAATTACACCCTATGCTATTGGTTTTGGTCGCCATAGTAATTATGAAACTGTCCACAGATTATAAGCCTAAAGTAACGAAATATGCATTACTCCTAGCATTATTAATACCAGCGGAAAGTTATTTGGAATATGCCAATATTATAAAGAACAAATATGAACGCAATACCTTCTTTAATGGAGAGGGATTTTCGGTACCTACGTATATTAAAAACAACAACTTAGAAATCAAAAACATATTGTTTTTTGAATACCATATCGGTTATTGGAATTTAGATACCTTACCGCCAACCATTGCTTCGACCCACCCTAGTAACATTTGTAGAGATGAACTTTTTACTTTCTTTGACAACCCAAGAAAAAATTCTATAGAAGAACTGAAATTTATTATGGAAGAATTACAACCAAAAACTGTTGTAATTCGAAAAGGCAGACGAATTTTGGACAAAAAAGAAATTGAAGAAAATGAATATATTGACGCGTATTTAGCCAACCATTATAGCAATTTCGCTACCGTTGAAAATGCAGAGATTCTACAACGTTTAGAGTGATCTTAGTACGCCTTCAAATTTATCTGCATATTTTTTAATTACCACTTTATCAAAAGTTGTTTCTTCATCAATTCTACCTAACGATAACACACCCGTTTTTATCAGAATAATATTTTCTGTTTGCGGATTAGCTTCTCCACTAAACAAAACAGAAACATCATAGCCTTTATTCTGTAACCAATTTATAGTCAATAAAGAATGATTAATACTGCCTAAATAATTTCTTGACACAACGACAACTTTATAATCTGGCATTATAATATCGAACAAGGTGTCTTCTTCATTTAAAGGCACTAAAATTCCGCCAGAGCCTTCTATAATTAAATTATTTTCTGTTTTAGGTTCATTGATATGAAATCTATCAATTCGAATACCTTCATTTTCGGCTGCCGCATGCGGACTCAAAGGAGCCGTCAACTCATAACTACATGGGTGAAACTTGGTTTTATTATTCGAGATCAGACTTTTGACCTTGTCGGTATCCGAATTATCTAAATCTCCAGCTTGAACAGGTTTCCAATAATCTGCCTGTAAAGCTTCAGTAAAAATGGCAGAAGCGATTGTTTTTCCTACTCCTGTTGAAATTCCGGTTACAAAAATCTTCTGCATTATGTTTTTACTTTGAGTTAGTGATCATACCACAATTTAGGCACTTATATTTTCTTTTTTCAAAAAATGGAAAAAGTTTATAAAAAACTCCTTTCCTGTTATAATAGGCTTCTGATTTTTGAGCTTTACAATTCGGACAAATAATGGGTTCACCATCATTATCAATAGCATAAGCCCTAATTTCATTATATATAGCCACTGCCCTTTCTTTATCTTTAGAATAAACCTGTAATTTAACCCCACCTATAGCATTGCTAATTATAGGGTCTGAATTCAACGTATTTTCATCCCTAAGAAATACCGGTATACCTTCAGATTCAAGCTTCCCTTTCACTATCTGTACATCTGCTACATATTCAAAAGTGGCAAGTTGGTAAAATTTATCTTCCATAAATATCTAATTAAAGCCAGCCAACAATTTTACTAAAAGACCAATTTCTTCTTTTGAATTAAAACTGTGTAAACAAATTCTAAGTCTTTCTTGCCCTTCTGGCAC
>CAXBIJ010000163.1:0-8279 GCA_963975675.1 uncultured Maribacter sp.
TCTGGATACGTTGGGACCACGTAAGTTTTTATATGGTAAATACCTTAGGTTATAGTTTAGACGAAGTAAATGAACTCTTAAACAAAGAGAGTGGTATGCTGGGTCTTACTGGTTTTAATGATTTACGAGATATTGAAAGCGAAGCTAGTAAAGGTAATACCAGCTGTATTTTAGCCTTGGAAATGAACGCTTACCGTATTAAAAAATATATTGGAGCGTATACTGCAGCTATGAACGGTTTAGATGCAATTATTTTCACAGCAGGTATTGGCGAAAATTCAAGTTTAATGCGTGAATTAGTTTGTAAGGATATGGACATTTTTAAAATTCATTTAGATGACGCTAAAAATGATTTAAAATCGTCGACCATTCGAGAAGTGAATACTAAAGATTCTAAGGTCAAAATTTTGGTAATACCCACAAATGAGGAATTAGAAATCGCGAAGCAAGTGTACGGTTTACTCACCTAGTTAAACTATAAACTATTTTATAATCTTCTTGTGGCTAAGCTTATTACATAAATTTTGCTTTATGTAATTAGCAAGATTCGTATTCTAAATAAAAGAATCTACAAATAACATAAGATATAGCATATGATGTATGTCATTTTTAAAATCTTTTTTTATAATTAAATTTAGGTTCAATTAAAATTTCTTAGAACTTAAAAATCAATATTATGCAAAACGATAGCGGAAATGTATTATTAGCGCTTTTAACAGGAGCAGCCATAGGAGCTGGAATTGGTATACTCTATGCACCAGACAAAGGAGTCGAAACTCGTTATAAAATCAAAAGAAAAGTAGAAGATACAAGTCACGATATAGCGGAACGTGTGTCACATGCAAAAGATGAGCTTACAAAGACGGCAAACGAAAAGAAAGATGCATTTGACAGAAAATTAGATGAGGCGATTTCTACAATGAGCTATAAGGCAGATGATATCATTGATAAATTAGAGCGAAAATTAGAAGACCTTAAAGCGAAAAACGCTCAACTACAAAAATAGTCAATATGGCTTTTGAAGAATTAAAAAATGACCTCACTGGGCTGAAAACCGAAATGAGGTCATTTATTGAACATAGCGATGAATACTATAGGCTAAAAGTCTTTAAGATTTTATCGAAACACGCTACAGGTATTTTAAAGTTTTTAGTGATAGGTACAAGTTCAATTTTTGCGCTACTATTCTTATCATTTGCGGCCTGCCTAGGCTTATCTGAGGTATTCGACAGCTATCTTATGGGTTTTATAGTTGTTGCCAGCTTTTATTTATTAGTTACCATATTACTCTATGTTTTTAGAGGAAAATTGAACACACCTGTACTTAAAAAATTATCTAAATATTATTTTGTCTGATTATGGTAAAAGGTTACACCTCTTTTGAAGAAATAGATAAACGATTGAAAATATTAGAGCTTCAACGCGAGATTAATCAAGAAAGTCTAAAACTTAATTTTAAAAACGCAAGGGTAGATTTGGTGCCACAATTATTTCGCAAAAGTCTAGGAACAAATTTCACCCAAAACGATACCTTAAAAAGCTTATTCATCACCTTCATTACTAGCAAAGCATTAAGTTTTATTCGCAGTAAACGTGCGTCTAGAAATCGAGATTAATTGTAATTTAATCTCAGTATCTTCACTCTTAAACTGTATAAATTTTACGATAAATTACGCACTAATTTTACTCACATAAATTTTGGCATAAACAATTTAACCATCATTGATATTAAGGCTTAAAGCGATTTAAATGAAAACAGGATTAGTTCTTTCTGGTGGTGGAATGCGTGGTGTGGCGCATATAGGCGCTATCAAAGCCCTCGAAGAGAATCAAATTTATCCATCGTATATAGCAGGAACTAGTGCGGGTGCTGTTGTAGGGGCATTATATGCTGGAGGATGCACTTGGCAAAAGATGCTAGACTTTTTCAAAACAGTAGACTTATTTTCTGTTAAAAAATATGCTAGAAATAAGCCTGGCTTTATAGACACTTCTAAGTTTTATGACCAGCTGAAAGAGTATTTACCAGATGATGATTTTGCAGCGCTTAAGACACCTCTTTATATAACGGCAACCAACCTATTAGATGGCACCTTAAAAATATTTCACGAAGGACAACTTATTAAGCCAGTTTTGGCATCTGCAGCAGTTCCCGGATTCTTTGCACCCGTTCAAATAAAAAATGGATATTATATAGATGGGGGTACCTTGAATACTTTCCCAGTAGACTTAATTAAAATGTATTGTGACCAAATTGTTGGAGTTTATGTAAACCCTTTCGAGAAAGTTAAAATAGAGGATCTTAAACATGCACATAATATTTTAGAACGCGCATATCACATTAAACTTGCCAATGAATCACTATCAAAATTTGACGATTGTAATCTTCTTATAAGCCCTAAAGGTTTAGAGAATTTTGGAATGTTTTCAATGAAAAATATCGACGCAATATTTCAATTAGGCTATGAATCAACACTAGATGCATTGGAAAATCACAATTCCTTAAACAAGTCAATGTCTCCTGAAGAATTTGAATTAATGAACGGTTTTTCTTTAGATTATAGTTAATACCAAATTCTACTTCAAATTCACAACCCAGAGGTTGAGTAATTGTGCCCGTCTCCATACATTAGTAAAATCCACCAAAAAAAAGCGGTTTAGATTGAACTAAACCGCTTTTTTGGTGGATTATGGCAATTGAGATTGCCTTACATTCATTACCCGTTTAAAAAAGATTCAATCTAATGAGATCCTTTTTATCTGAAATCGTTTAGAATTGATATCTAATACCCAAAGCTATATCAAGATCTAAATCATCTGAATAACTATCGTTAAAGCCTAATTCAGGTCTTACGTCAAGCGAAAGTACAAGTGGAAAATTAAAATCGTATTCTATACCGATATCTCCAGCTACCAAAGCAAAAATACCGTCATTATCCCCTGCATCAAAAGACCCTATACCTGCACCAGCACCAACAAACCAATGAAAACCACCATCAATAGGCATAACCCATTGGTAAAGCCCTACAAGTTTAAATGCATCCACATTTTTTGAATCCCTCCAGCCCAAATCAAATTCCAATCTATTATTTTCCTTCAAATATCTTTGATAAGAAACTTCTCCTCCAAATCCATCATTGTCGCCAAGACGAAGTCCAAGCGCGTTTTTTGAAATTGATTGGGCCAAAACTGCACCAGTGGTAAAAGTAAAAATAGCAGTCAATATCAGTAATTTTTTCATAAATTTTTTGTTTGTTATTTAACACTACAAAAATACTGGGTAGTCTTTGGTTTTATTGACTATAATAAAAAAACATTTAGCTCTTTCGGTGAAACCGATAAAAATTTGCTTTTGTAGAATACGCTTTAAAAAACTAATTACAAAAATGTCAATAACGTTAAAAAATTTTTTTTTTGACATATGCTTAATTATTGTATCCTCTTAATTTTATAAAAAATTAATAAATTATGATAGTCAAGACAAATGTACTTTGGATTATACCTAGCTTATTACTCATTGCTTGTGCTGCAACACAAGACGGCGTACCAGAAGCTGTGCAACTAGCATTTGAGCAAAAGTATCCCGGAGAGAATGACCCAGATTGGCATATTGATGACAACGGTAATTATGAATCTAATTTTAAAATTGATGGCAAAAAATTGAGAGCCGATTTTAGTCCTGAAGGCAATTGGATAGAAACTGAAAGTAGCTTAGATAAAAATGAATTACCAAAAGCAATTCAAGAAAAAATAAAAGCTGATTTTAGTGCGTATGAAATTACAGAATTAGAAGAAGTTGACCATCATAGTAAAGGTAAGTTTTATGATATCGAATTTAAGCAAAAAGGGAAAAATATGGATGTAGAAATGAGAAGTGATGGTACAATCATCAATTAATAATTCATTGAATTTTTAAAAATTAGATAACTACCTTACCTTTTTTAATGCTTCAAATTGTATTAGGTACTTTTAAAAGTATGACTATTCGCAAAATATAAAAAATTGTTTCCTTTAGAAATTCCTAGTATAGTTTACTATCATAAGTTTGAATTTTGTTTGCTATATACTATAGTTTCTAATCTTTATCTTTTTTCTTCTTCTATTTTATCAAGTCAATTATATTATAATTAGAGCAATTGTAAGATGACTAAGTTTATTACTTTAAATTATAATTTTTATAAAAAATAAAGTCTATTATGATGAACGAAGAAGATAAAAATTTAGATTTTAAAAATAACCAACCAGGAACAGAAAATAACGAAATAGGAAAACCTGTAAACACTGGTGGTGTGGCCCTTTCAATTCAGGATTTTGACATAGAACAACAATGGGCAATAATAAAAGACGAATATCTTTCCCACTATCCTGAAATTAAAAATATCGATACGGAATATGAAAAAGGTAATTTTTCGTCCATTATTGAAAGTATTGCAAAAAGAAGACAACGTACATCGAAAGAAATACGTGATGAAATTATGGAATGGTCCTCAACTAAATAGAACTAATGGTAGAAATCTTTAAGAATAAAGGTTCATTCCAATACAGTATAAATATTAATTTATTATTGTTTAACTTAATTTTCAAATAGATAGTTCGTATGAAATGGCAAGGTAGGCGTCAAAGTTCAAATGTCGATGACCAAAGAGGTCAGTCAAGTTCAGGAAAAGGTATTGGAGGTTTTAATCCCATGTTACTTGGTCCATTAATTAAAATACTTTTTTCTAAAACAGGCTTGATTATCATTGGGCTGTTTCTTGTATTTTCATTTGTAACTGGTAACAATCCGCTGAGTTTTCTTGGTAATTTTATTGGGGGCGATAATCAATCTATTTCTACCGAGTCTTATCAAGGGACTAAAAAAGAGAATGAAGAGGCCGAATTTAGTGCTACGATATTGGCAAGTACAGAAGATGTATGGAATACTATTTTAGATGATTACCGTGAGCCGACCTTGGTACTTTTTACAGGATATGTGACCTCTGCCTGCGGTTCTGCCTCAAGTGCTACAGGGCCATTTTATTGTCCTGGTGATGAAAAATTATATCTAGATTTAAGTTTTTTCGAAGATATGGAACGGCAAATGAATGCACCGGGCGACTTTGCACAGGCCTATGTCATAGCACACGAAGTTGGTCATCATGTTCAAAAACTAATGGGAATAACTACTAAAGTAGATAAGCTAAGAGGTCAATTAAGTGAAAAAGAATTCAACAAATACTCTGTACGATTAGAATTACAGGCCGATTTCTTTGCAGGAGTATGGGCAAATCGTTCTCAAAGTATGACGCAGATGATGGAAAAAGGTGATCTTGAAGAAGCGTTGAATGCCGCCAATGCTATTGGCGATGACCGTTTACAGCGACAGTCTACCGGTAAGGTTGTGCCTGATTCATTTACCCATGGCACATCAGAACAGCGTATTAGATGGTTTAAAAAAGGGTTTGAAACTGGGGATATTTCGCAGGGAGATACTTTTAATGCATCATCCCTTTAATCAAGGTTCAGTACTCAACTTATTATTATTATTGTTGTAAAATCAGCGTTTACATTACCGAATACTATTTTAATACAAGAGTCTTAAAATAGTAGAAAAATAGAGGATTCTGGTGAATTCTATAATTAGAATGATTAACCTGATTGCACAACGAATAACAAATTATTTACTCGCAGTTTTTAAGAGAATAAATTCGCTAATATTTGTTGTATCAATAGCACCCACAAGCCGACCGTTTTCAACTACTGGATAAAAATTAATATTTTCTTTTCCTATGCTCTGTAATACTTTTATAATTTCTGTCGTCACATCTACGGTCTTAAATTTTCTCTGCATTATATCACCAACCAAAACCGAAGGTGTCTTCGCATGTTTTATAATGTCTTTTTGAGTTAGAATACCTAAAATTTTATCATTTTCTATGACAACAAAGTCTTTCTCTGTTCCTGCAAGCAGAATATCTATAACCTCTTGTAGGTTATTGCTTGGTTGTAATCTTGTAATATTGGTAAGTGTAGCCTCTTTCACTACATGACCTTTTAGCAAATCTCCTTGCTTCACGATTTGATTTTCACCATAGGCTCCAAGAAATATAAAAAGAGCAATTAAAATTAAAAAAGGATTAAAAAAAAGTCCGAGTACAAAAAATAAAATGGCTAAGCCTTGACCAATACTTGCTGCAATATTAGTAGCCGTAACACGACCAAGTTTAAAAGACAAAAGCGCGCGAAGTACACGGCCACCATCCATTGGGAAAGCGGGTATTAAATTAAAAACCACTAACATCACATTTGCAATAAAAAGATAGAACAAAAAGTTTTGAAATGTTGGCTGATAAAGCATTTCCTCTAAGACGATAGCATCAAAATTGAAATAACTTCGAACAGGCACAATCAAGAAAAGTAGAATTGCGATAAACACGTTAACTGCAGGACCTGCCAAGGCTATCCATAATTCTTGTGCCGGCTTCTCAGGCATTTTTTCTAAAGTAGCAACTCCGCCAATCGGCAATAATAAAATACTCTTGGTCTTTACACCAAACTTTTTTGCAGTAAGTGCATGCCCCAATTCATGAAGAATTACACAAACGAACAATACCAATATAAGTGCCTCGTTGAGAAGAATTCTATTAAGTTCACTACCCCTCTGTATTTCTAAAAATGCAACCCAAATGAGTAGCAATGTAAATGTCCAGTGAACTTCAATTTTTATCCCTGAAACGCTTCCTATTTTCAATGCACCTTTCATATAGATTAATTTTTAACTAAGGTATTTGAGAACATGGTTTACACCAATGACATTGGTCATAGCAAGTATTAATTCATCAAATTATATTTGATGTAAATCATGAATTATAACACCATGAACAACATTATTACACTTACTGTTAACCCTGCTATTGATAAAAGCACCACTGTTGATGGTATACGACCAAACAGTAAATTAAGGTGTAATATTCCTATATATGAACCTGGTGGTGGTGGCATTAATGTTTCGCGGGTAGTTCAAGAATTAGGCGGTACTTCTCTTTGTATGTATATGGCAGGAGGACCTACCGGAACTCATCTTCAAAAACAATTAACAGATTTGAATATCGAACAACAAGTTATTCCTATTTCAGGGTGGGTTCGAGAGAATCTTGCGGTAACCGACACTAAAAACAACGAACAATATCGTTTTGGAATGCCGGGACCTATAGTAGAAGAGAGTGAATGGAAAAGTGCTTTAATACAATTAGATACTGTGCTATCAGAAAATGATTTCCTGGTGGCTAGCGGAAGTCTTTGCCCAGGAATGCCTATCGATTTTTTTGCGCAAGTCTCTAAAATTGTTAAGAAAAACAACGCAAAATATATTTTGGATACCTCAGGCGAAGCTTTGATAAAGGGAGCTAATGAAGGCGTCTACCTTTTAAAACCAAATTTAGGTGAGTTAGCTACACTATGTGGTTTTGAAGAAATATCTTATGTTGAACTTGAATCTGTCGCTAAAAATTTCATAAAGAATAACCCATGTGAGATACTGGTAATTTCTATGGGGCCAAAAGGCGCTATGATTGTTACAAATAATGAAGTTACTTATATAAAGGCGCCTATTGTATTTCAAAAAAGCACCATCGGTGCAGGCGATAGTATGGTGGCAGGCATAGTTCTAGCGCTAGCTCAAGAAAAATCAATAAACGAAGCGGCTACATTTGGTGTTGCTTGTGGTACAGCTGCTACTATGACAGAAGGTACACAATTGTGTAAAAAGAAAGATGTAGACCAATTAAATAACTGGATTATTGAAAACTCTGAAACATCAAAAAAGTAAATAATCAACAAATATTAATCTTAAAAAAAACATACTATGGCTTACTATTTTTCAACAAAACTTAAGAATCTAACTTTTAAAGATGCGATCGCAAGAACTACAGAAGCTTTAAAATCTGAAGGTTTTGGTGTTCTTACGGATATTGATATGAAGGCAACACTTAAGAGTAAGCTTAATATTGACTTTTATAACTATAAAATCTTAGGCGCTTGTAATCCTTCATTAGCCTACAATGCTTTACAAGAGGAAGATAAAATTGGCACAATGCTACCCTGCAATGTAATTGTTCAAGAAAAAGAAAAAGGTATTGTAGAAGTAACCGCAGTAGACCCTGCTGCTTCTATGCAAGCCGTGGCCAATGAAAAACTAATTTCCGTAGCGCACACGGTAAGTGAAAAATTAAAAAAAGTCATTCAAAAAATACAAGTAAATGATTAATGTGATAGTATTGAACATATAATAAAACTTAAGA
>CAXBIJ010000164.1:0-8206 GCA_963975675.1 uncultured Maribacter sp.
CAAAGAATAGCAATAAAGGGGTTGCCGTTTTTTCTGAAATGTATTATAAGAATGGATGGAATGCTTATATAGATGGTATAAAGAGTGAATATTTTAAAACTAATTATGTGCTTAGAGCATTAACTGTTCCATCAGGAGCGCATAAAATAGAATTTAAGTTTGAACCAGAAGTTATAGTTCAGGGAAGTAAAATAACCCTTGCAAGCACAATTTTATTAGGTCTTGTAATCGTAGGTGGTATAGGTTTTACTTTTTGGAAACCTAAAAAAGAGGAAGCAGCGTAATGAGAAAAATTTTGGTCATTACGTATTATTGGCCACCCGCTGGCGGACCTGGTGTACAACGATGGCTCAAATTCGTAAAGTATCTTAGAGATTTTGATATCGAACCTGTATTGTATATTCCTGAGAATCCACAGTATCCACTTACCGATGATACATTTTTAAATGATATTCCGAACGATTTAATTATATACAAACATCCTATCAAGGAACCATATCGATTGGCTTCGTTGTTTTCAAGTAAGAAAACTAAACGTATTAGTTCTGGCATTATTCAATCAAATAATCAGTCGCTTATTGAAAAAGCTTTTTTATGGATTAGGGGCAACCTATTTATTCCTGATGCTAGAAAGTTTTGGATAAAACCATCGGTCAATTATTTGAAAGGTGTATTAGAAAAAGAAGGAATAGATACTATAATTACTACTGGCCCACCGCATAGTGTTCATCTTATTGGCTACTACTTACAGCAGGCAAAAGATGTACATTGGATTGCTGATTTCAGAGACCCCTGGACGACAATAGGTTATCATAAAAAATTAAGGCTAACTTCTTATGCAGAGAATAAACATAAGCAACTAGAGGCTTCTGTACTTAATTCTGCCGATAGAATTATAGTAACAAGTGCTACCACTAAAAGAGAATTTCGTCAAATTACGAATCAGCCTATACAAGTAATTACTAATGGCTTTGATGGTGCTGTCACAATCAAACAAAATCTTGATAAAAAATTTACCATTTCCCATATTGGGTCTATGCTTACAGGGCGCAATCCAACTAAATTGTGGCAGGTTTTATCAGAATTGTTGAAACAGAATAGCGAATTTAAAAACGCCCTACAATTACAATTTATAGGAGTAATTAGTGATGATGTATTACAGTCGATGAATGATATGGGTTTACAGAACCATATTGAAGTAATTGGATACGTTTCGCATGAAAAAGCTTTAGAATATCAAAAAGCTTCACAAATTTTACTTTTAGTAGAAATCGATTCGCAAGAAACTATTGGTATAATACCAGGAAAATTATTCGAATATATGGCGGCAAAACGACCTATTTTAGGGGTAGGACCTAAAAATTGGGAAGTTGCTGATATTGTATCTGATACCAAATCAGGTTGCATATTTGAACATTTAGATGATATTGCCCTTAAAAACGTACTTTTAGATTGGTTTGTTCAATTTCAAAAAGGGGAATTATCAGTGTCCTCATATAATATAGAGCAATATAGCAGAAGAGAACTCACTCGAAAATTGGCTGAATATATTTAATGGGTATCGTACTAAAACAATCATTGAATAATACTATTGTAACCTATATCGGTTTTGCGATAGGGGCAGTCAATACCTTGTTTTTGTACACTAACTTTATGCAGCCCAATAACTACGGACTTATTCAAGTTATTTTATCGGTTTCTGCTGTGCTGATGCCAATTCTTGCATTTGGGGTACCTAATAGTTTAGTGAAATTCTATTCTAGTTTTAAGAATGATAGTTCTCAAGATGGCTTTTTGACCTTAATGCTTCTTCTTCCTTTAGTACTCATAATTCCTATAGGCATACTTAGTTATTTTGCCAATGAAGCCATTGGTAACCTGCTATCGAAAGAGAATGATATTGTAAGAGATTATGTATGGCATATCTTTTTTGTAGGTATGGCCATGGCCTATTTCGAAGTGTTTTATGCTTGGGCAAGAATTCGAATGAAGTCTATGTTTGGCAATTTTATGAAAGAGATTTTTTGTAGAATCGCTCAAACTATTCTTCTTATGCTATTATGGCTTAAGATTATTGATATAGAGTTCTTTATTAATGGCTTGGTTGGATGCTATCTTGTAAGAACCATCATTATGAAATTTTATGCATACCAACTGCGTAAACCTAAACTTAATTTTAATTTTCCCGAAAACTGGGGGAGCATCGTAAAGTATAGCGCTTTAATTATTTTAGGAGGTTCAACTGCCATTGTTCTTATGGAGGTTGATAAGGTTATGTTGAATAATTTTTTAAAGATAGAAAATGTAGCATATTATGCTGTAGCTGGTTTTATAGCCTCGACTATTGCGGTGCCATCTAGAGCTATGCATCAAATAACATATCCGTTAACTGCAACCTATTTAAACGATAAAAATAAGTCAGCATTGAAAGAATTGTATCAAAAAAGTTCTTTGACACTTTTCATTATTTCAGGACTGCTTTTTCTATTAATTCTTCTTAACCTTAGTGAATTATATGAACTGCTTCCTGAAAAATATTCAGGAGGTTTTATGATTGTTTTTTGGATAGGATTGGCAAAAGTGTACGATTCTCTTTTGGGTAATAATAATTCCATATTATTCAATTCAGACTATTACAGATCTATTCTGTTTTTTGGCGTTCTATTAGCTTTCTTGGCAATTGCTTTCAACTTATGGCTTATACCAACATACGGCATAGATGGTGCAGCAATAGCCAGTTTTACTGCATTTTTTATATATAATACATTGAAATTAGCATATGTAAAGGCAAAGTTTAAAATTGTTCCTTTCACTAATGAAACTTTGAAGGTTTTTACCTTATTAGTTGTTGTTGGGATATTGTTTTCAACGTTCACACTTCCATTTCATCCCATCATAAATATTGCAGTAAAAAGCCTATTGATGATAATTTTGTATTTAGGCATTCTATATAGATTTAAGATATCTGATGATGTTTATGGCTTTTTAAATAATTACTTAAGACGATAATTACATCTTAGTTTCTACTTTTTGACGAGCGGTTTGAATACCATATTGTTGCTTATAAATTTTCACAATAATTAAGAAAAGGCTTATAATTAGGGGGCCAAAAATAAGGCCGACAAATCCGAATAAGGGAATACCAATCAATACTCCGATTAACGTAATTAGTGGATGAATGCTATCTAGTTTTTTTAATACAAATAGTCGAATAAGATTATCTGTCATGCCAACTACTAAAATTCCGTATAGTAATATTCCCCAAGCTTGAAAATCGTTACCGCTAGCCATACTTAAAACAAATACCGGAAATATACCTATGAACGTTCCAATAAAAGGAATCATGGATCCTATGGTTACGATTACAAACCAGAATAAAGGATTTTCAATTCCGAAAATGAAAAATCCGATAAGAGCAATTACACCTTGTGCTAATGCTACTAAAGGAATTGCTATGGCATTTGAACGTACTACACTGTCTATTTCTTTGCCCAATATCACCAACGTTTTATTGCTTACAGGAAGATATTCCAAAAGTGATTCCTTCAATTGTTTCGGACTTTTTAACATGTAGTACAGTAAAAATAGAAGGATGCCAAACGAAATAAACATATTAAATGTTCCGCTTGCGAAACCTTGAATACTTTCAGTTAGCCAACCTGATGCCTGATCAGGATCTATGGTAGAGGAAACATCATACTGCACATATTTTTCAAGTTGGAATATTTGTTCTTTAATTGCTTTTGTTACTTGTTCAGATTTATCGGCTAAGTTTCCTAATTCTGAACTTAACATGAAAACAGCACCTGATAAGGGTAAAAATATACCGATTATTGCTGCGATAATAAGTAGTAAAGCTGCCCAAGTTCTTTTAAACCTTTATTGATTAGCTTTAACATCCATTTTCTAAGAATTACATATAAAGTAAGTGCCCCAAGAACCCCAGAGATATAGGGAAGTATATATGTTATAATCAACCCACCTAGAATTAAAATAAGAGACAATATTATTATTTGTCTAATGATTTTGTGATTAATTCTTTTCATATTTGGAACTTTTCTAGAAAAATTAAATTTCCTTGAAAGGTATATATAGAATGCTTTTTTAATTAACTCACATCCTTAATTTTGTGATTCAAAAATCACTTAACAATTTCAACAAAAATTATAATTATAGTACAGTCAATTATATATGCAATTAGTAGAAACACATATCGCAGAAATTTCTTTAGAAGCAAAAAGATTGCAAGATTATGGAGTAGGGGTATTCAAAAGAATTACCACAAAGTCTGCCTTGAAAAAGGCTATTAAAAAAGAAATGGTTTTTGTTGATGGTAAAGTTGCGTCTACTGCTACATTCATTAAAGGGGGTGAAAGAATCGAATATCGTTATTCTGTAGATAATAATTTAGAAACGCGCCTTAAGTTAAATCTAAATGTTATTTATGAGGATGATTTCTTAGCGGTAATTAATAAGCCAGCGGGTATATTGGTAAGTGGAAACGGTTTTAAGACCGTAGCGAATGCTTTATGTCAAAACTTAAAGACAAGCCATATATTCGATGCTGTACCACCACAACCTGTTCATCGTTTAGATTATGCAACTACAGGTTGTCTTTTGGTAGGTAAGACGAATACATCTATAATAGCATTGAATCAATTATTTGAAAGTAAGAAGATTTATAAGATTTACTATGCAGTTACAATTGGTAGAATGAAACCATCAGGTACAATAGATATGCCTATTGATGGTAAAACTGCTATTTCAACCTTTCAAGTTTTAGAAACCGTTGTTTCTCAGCGATATGAATTTTTGAATTTGGTGAAATTAAGTCCTAAAACGGGTCGTCGACATCAATTAAGAAAGCACTTATTAGTAATTGGAAACCCTATCTTAGGTGACGCAACTTACTTTTTAAAAGATTTACTTTTAACAGGAAAAGGGCTTTACTTACATGCACATTCTTTAGAATTTATACATCCTATTTCTGAAGAGAGAATGTTTATAACAGCAGTAAACCCTAAAAAAATTATAAAACTATTTCCAAATTATATTTCAGAAACAAAGTGTTTATAAAGAAAGCGCCGTGATGAACGTATTCATTACGGCGCTAAACAACTAACCAACCTAAAAACTATCTTAATTTCTTCTACTACTTCTAGTAGCAGCTGATCTTGAAGTTGTGCTTCTTGAAGGAGCTTTACTTACTGATCTTGATGTTGAGCTTCTACTTACTGTACTTTTTGCTCTAGCAGGACTCTTAGTAACTGTTCTTGCAGTACTACTACGTTGAGTTCTGGTATTAGAACTTCTAGCTACAGGTTTTTTATAAGTAGTAGTACTTCTTTTTACAGTTGTACTTTTTGGTGTTCGTGTCACCTCTCTTTTGGTAACTGTTCTACCTTGACTACTGCGTACCGCAGAATTATTAGCTCTGTTCACTGTACTATTGTTTCTAGTAGTTCTTGAAATCTCTTTTTGGGTAACTGTTCTACCTTGACTACTGCGTACTGCAGAATTATTAGCTCTGTTCACTGTACCATTGTTTCTATTAGTTCTTGAAACCCCTTTTTGGGTAACCGTTCTACCTTGATTACTACGTGATGTAGTTGATCTATTTGATACAGCATCTCTATTAGATCTGGTCTTATTATTAGAAGCTAACGTTCTGTTAGTTCTTAAACCATTATCCCTTTTGGTTACCGTTCTATTGCTTCTATAAGAATTATCTCTAGCTGCAACTCTCTTGTCGTTTCTATAAATAGTAGCTCTGTCATTTCTTACATTGTTATATCTATGTTGCTTACCAACATTAACATATGCATTTCTATAGTTATTTCTATAAGGTCTATAGTAAGAATATCGTACTGGAGCATAATATCTTCTATAAGGTCTATTGTATACTAAACAAAGATTAATAGCTGGCCTTGCAAACCATCTGTGAAATGGTTGGTACACATAGTTTCTATTGTAAATATTGATATAACCAGTGTGATAATCATAAAAACCACGGTTGTTATAGTAAACATTCATACCACCAACTCTACGTACACGATTGTTTAAGTAATTGATATCTACATCTCCAATTTGATTTACACGACCATAATAATCATAGTAAATTGGAACATTTTCAACTTGTATTACCGCTCCGTAATCATCATATTGAGCATATGGGCTATAGTCAAAACCAGAGTTAAAAGTAATGCCATCTCTTCTGCCCGATACTTGATTTTCTATATAAAAATCAAATTCTCCGTCAGGATATACTGAAAATGTAATTCCATTTTCTATAAAAATAAATGAGTTGTCGTATCTATAAGCATTGCTGGTAGCAACCTTATCTTCGTTAATACCTGTGGCAAAAACACCTGTGGTGCCTAAAATCATCGCCGTAAAAAGGAGTACTAAGTTCTTCATGATATAAGGTTTTAAATTCTGAGTATAAATATTCATACTCGATTATCATATTACAAACAGCGTGCCAAAAAAATAAGCTACTGATTATGTCATTGATAATCAGTAGATTATGAATTATTTAATGTTTGAAGTGCTATTGTAATTTCTCTTTCAAGTATCCAGCAGTAAAAGATTTTTTGCTTTTAACCACCTCTTCTGGTGTACCTTCAGCCAATAATTGACCGCCATTTTCACCACCGCCAGGGCCTAGGTCTATGATATAATCGGCACATTTAATTAAATCTATATTATGTTCGATTACTACAATTGAATGCCCTTTCTTGATTAGAGCATTAAATGATTTTAATAGTTTTTGAATATCATGAAAGTGCAAACCTGTTGTTGGCTCATCAAAAATGAATAAGGCTTTATCTTTAGTGCTTCCTTTTATTAAGAAGGATGCTAATTTAATTCGCTGTGCTTCACCACCAGATAGTGTAGAAGACGATTGCCCCAATGTAACATAGCCGAGTCCTACATCTTGTAATGGTTTAAGCTTGGTTACAATTTTAGTCTGCTCTCCATCTTCAAAAAATAAAATTGCATCATCGATGGTCATATTTAGAACATTATCAATATTGGCGTTATTGAAAGTAACTTCTAGTACTTCTTTCTTAAAGCGTTTACCGCCGCAGGTTTCACATTCTAAGTGTACGTCGGCCATAAACTGCATCTCTACTGTTATTTCACCTTCACCTTTACATTTTTCACATCGTCCGCCATCAACATTAAATGAAAAGTGTTTCGCTTGATAATTCCTGATTTTACTTAATTTATGACCAGCATATAAGTTTCTAATATCATCGTATGCCTTAATATAGGTAACCGGATTAGAACGAGATGACCTTCCGATTGGGTTTTGGTCTACAAATTCTACATGCTTTATATGGCTGTATTTTCCTTCTACAGATGTAAATTGACCAGCTTTTTCGCCATAGCCACCTACTTCCTTTAATATGATTGGATAAAGGAGTTTTTTTACTAAAGTACTTTTTCCACTGCCAGAAACACCGGTTACTACGGTAAGCATATCTAGCGGAAATGTTACATTTATATTTTTAAGGTTATGTTCTCTAATACCTTTTATGGTAATATGGTTTTTAGAAGTTCTTCGCTCTTTAGGAACTTTAATTTCCATTTTCCCATTTAGATACTGAGCTGTAAGTGATTTAGATTTTAATATCTCACTCATGGTTCCTTGCGCAACAACTTTTCCGCCATGTGTACCTGCTTCTGGTCCTATATCAATTACCATATCAGCTGCCTTCATGATATCTTCATCATGCTCTACAACGATAACCGTATTTCCTAAATTCCGTAAAGATATTAGAACCTCTATAAGATTCTCTGTGTCTTTTGGATGCAGACCTATACTTGGTTCGTCTAATATATACATTGACCCTACCAAACTACTACCTAAAGATGTAGCGAGGTTTATTCGTTGACTTTCACCACCTGATAGTGTGTTCGATTTACGATTTATGGTAAGGTAATCTAAGCCGACCTTTTCTAGAAAACCTAGTCGTGTATTTATTTCTATCAATAACCTAGCGGCAATCGTAGCATCATTTTCGTTTAGTTTCAGCTCATTGAAGAAAACTATAAGTTTTTCTATAGATAACCCAACTAACGATGAAATTGAAGCACCACCAACTTTTACATAATCAGTCTCGGGCCGTAAGCGCTTACCATTACATACATCGCATTTAGTTTTACCACGATATCTAGATAGCATTACCCTGTTCTGTAT
>CAXBIJ010000165.1:0-8161 GCA_963975675.1 uncultured Maribacter sp.
TATTAACATCAACATTTAACTCTCCAAAGATGCCTAAGGTCTTTATATCGTCATAAAATACTTGAAAAGAATTGCCTAAGAAATATCCATTGTCATCACTCCTTGAATTTTCCTGAGGATTTAATATAAAAAGTGGTTTTCTATTTTCTGCAGCATAAGATCCTTTTACATTATAGCTCAAATTCGGCAATAATTGACCTTTAAAACCTACATACGCATTATATTGACTATCGGTTGGCGCAATGGTTAAAGTAGGAGATACAAACGGATTCGCTTCTACAAAATCGTAATATGAATTTTGCTTTAATTCGCCCGTTACCCCACCATAAGCGATAACAGATTCATCTAATAATCTGTACGATGCAGTTACTGCCGGATAGATATAAAAGTTGCTTTCGCTATTTTCCAAATCCATTCCATACACCAAATTCACACCAAGATTCAATGATAGGTCATCACGAAGCATCTTTAAAGAAGGGTTGATACCTGCCTGTAAATTGCTATAATTAATCGGTGCCGAATTTATTGTTGGGTTATAACCATCATTTGCAAAAGTGCCGCCTACATAATCGACCTTGACCTTTACGGCAAAAGCTTCTTCGTTCATCGGAAATTCAAATCCGGTATTAAATATGGCTCTGTTTTCCCCAGAACTTAGCGCATCAAAAAATCTACGATACTTAATATCCGCTCTTTTAAAGAAGGCATCCTCTACATTAATATGCGCACTAGCCTCACCCATAAAATAATTTTGACGTTCGTCAATACCATTCAATTCTATATCACTAAACTCCCCTTCAGGAATTCCGTACCAATTGTATAATTGATGTTGAAGTCCGATAGCTGCCCCCCAATCTAAGTCACGATCACGTTTTGCGTACGAAGCGTCTAAATTTGTATCGTAAAATGTATTGTTCAATTCTACTCCTTTAATACCACCTCTTGAGGATAAATGATTAAAACCTACATCAAAATTTTCGTCTCTATTAATAGTTCTACTCGTGTAAAATTCACCTAAAACATTACCATAATTACCTGCTCCGAAAGAGGCATAGGAATTAAAGAGTTGTGGTGTTGGTAATTTTTCCACTTTAGAAGCCGTTCCCTTTGATGGTGAAAATGTCGATGCCACTGGTACGGAGAAAATACTATAGGTAATCGGCTTTTTTTGAAGAACGATAGAATCGTTTAAATTAGGAACTGACTTTATTTTAAAGGCATCTGAAACTGTAGGCGTATACGCTTTTGTGACCGTCACTGTTTCTGTGCCTAAATCTTTTTCATCGTCTTGGGCAAAACTAACGTGAAGGCCAAGAGCCAAAAAAATAAGCGTAATTATATGTTTGTTGTACATAGGTGTTCTTTTACTGGTGTACATGTTGTTTAATTAGGATTAACCGATGAATTACTTTGAGCTTCTTTTGATTTGATGACGGCTAGCTCTGCCCTCGCATCAGCAACAATTTCTGGATACTGACTGAAATTGGTAATCACACTTTCTAAAATGTAAGTAGCCTGATAAGCATCTTTTAAGGCGTAATAGTTTTTTGCCATTAAAACCAAACCTTTACCACCCCATTCCTTATAAGAAGCATAATCCTTTGCCAGTTTCTGAACGGCCACATTCGAGTTTTCAAAAGCACCGCCTTTATGTTCAAAATATGCATCGTAGTATAGCGCTTCTGCAGCGGTCGCACCCGAAGCAATTTTCAATACTTCGGCATAAGCAGATTTTGCCTTTGCCTCATTGTTCGTTGCAATAGCCGATCTAGCAATCATAATATGCGCATCACTCTTAATACGGTCATCGATATTTGAAGTTGACAATACCTTATCAGCATATTCTAATGTCTTAGCATAATTACGTTGACCGTAATACCCTTTCATTAAATTTGAGCGTGCAAAGGTTCTATTCTGTTGAATATTCGCCTGACTCTCCAATTTCAATAAATAAGGTAGCGCAGTTTCATAATCGTCTTTACCGATATACACTTCACAAACCCGAGTCAATGCCTGCTCTGCATATTCACTAGTGCTTCTATCGGCAACATACTTGTAAAATGGCAAAGCCGATTCTTTTTCTCCTTTACCAAAGTATAATTGTGCCAAACTAAAATTAGCATCAACGGCATGCAAACCATTTGGAAATTGTTGAATGTAGTTTTTATACGCACGTATGGCAGGCTCAACATTACCTTCTAGGTTTTGTTTTTGAGCAGCATCAAAACTTGCATTATCTAATTCTGTATCGGTCACCTCAACAAAATCAAGACCACGAACCCAATTTGCGTATTCGTTTACTTGCCCTAAATCGACATAAACCAATTTTGCCGTTGCAACAGCTTGTATTGCTTCTTGTGTTTTTGGATAATCACGAACAACAGTCTTAAACTTCACTAGAGCAGCTTCGTTTCTGTTGGCATTGTAATTAACCAAACCTTGTCTCATTAAAGCTTGTGGCACCAAAGAACTACCCTTGTATTCATTAATTAAACGATCATAAGCTTCCAAGCCTTTATTTTCTTGACCTTGTGATATGTAGGTATTACCTAATTCGAAAAGTGCATCATCTTTAAAGCTTGAAGTTGCATATTGGGCTACGAATAATTCTAAACTTTCAATTTTATTGGAGCCTCGGTCAACATACCCATAACTCATTGCTTTTTGGTACGATGCGTAGTCCTTCTCTGGCCCAGTTAAGTCTATCGCTTTGTTGTATGTTTCTATCGCTGGCCAATATTTACTTGTAGCATAATAGCTATCTCCTAATCGTAAAAAACCATCGTGTAATTTCTCAACTTCGACATTACTATTACCTGTGAATGCTTTAAAGTAAGTAATGGCATCTGAATATTTTTTCTGCTTGAAATATGCATACGCTAAACTATAATCTACATCGGCATACATTTCTGTATTCTTTGCTGATGGATTATTTTTAAAAGCAGCATACCCTTTTACCGCGTCCTCAAACCGATTTGACAAATAGTCGGCTTCTGCCTTCCAGTAGTTCGCTCTTGCTTTGAACAGCATATCTTCAGCACTCGATAAAGACTTTGCGAAATTATCTGAAGCAGCGGTATAATCTCCTTCCATAAATAGTTCTATACCTCTGTAGTAGGCTACTTTTTGGTAGACCGATTTGCTTGCATAATTTTTATTTTCTTCGAGCAGTTTCATCGCTCCTGCAAAGTTCTTAGAAGTAATGTAAGAATCGACTAACAAGGTTTGCATTTCTTCTTGGTGCGTATCGTTCGGGTACGTTTTTAAATAATTGGTAATAACCTGTGGCACGGGTTCATAAGCGTTACCCACTTCATAACTTAATCGTGCATAATTTAAAAATGCATCTTTTTGAATCTCCGCACTATACTCCATTTGCGAAGCATTTCTAAAGGCGTTTAAAGCTTCCTGTTTTTTATCTAACTTTAAATAACATTCCGCTAAATGGTAATATGCATTCTGTGCAACACTATTGGTTCCACCAATAATTTTATTGAACTGAGCAATGGCATTTTCAAAATCACCACCCTTGTAATAGGCATATCCTAAGTAATAATAATCTGTATTACTCCACTTGCCACCTTTACCATTATATTCCTTTAAATACGGAACCGCATTCTCATACTGCTTCAGATTAAAATAACTTTCACCAATCACCTTATTCAATTCAGAAACTTCTTTTCTGTCAGATTTTGGTAATTGTTTTTTCGCTAAAGCAATTGCCTCTTCGAATTTACCAAGCTTAAAATTCATGTCTGCCTGGTAGTAACTCAATTTTTCTTCTAAAACATCTTGATCCGTAATCTGGTCGAAACGTTGGTTGGCAGTTTCGTAATCATCTTCTTGATACGAAATATAGCCAAGGTAATACTTAGCTTGTGAACCATAAGTAGGTGACGTAGTTACTTTTTCTAAGTATTTTTCAGCTTCTTTTGTTTTACGGGATGAAAACAAAGAATACCCATAATTGAAATTAAACTTATCCATCTCACTACGAGACAATGACTTCTGGTCTACCTTGTCATACCATTTTAAGGCATATGGATATTTACCAGTTTGAAAATAATACTCTGCCACATCAGCAAAGGCAGAATTCCGCTTTGTAGAGGTAGGATATTTTTCAACAAAATCTTCCATTAAACGATCAGCACCAATTTGGTTAAGTCGCACTGCCGCATTCGCTGCAAAATATGCACTATTGGCAGCGGTCTCTTCATCTTTAGTAGATACTTTGACCTTATCAAAAATGGTCTGTGCCGCTTGATATTGTTCGTTGTTGTAAAGCGCTAGGGCGTCTTGAAATGCCTTTTGTTCGTGGGTATAAATCTTAGATTCTTGGGCATTGGTCAAAGCGACCAAACCGAATACCATTGGAATAAAAGCGGTGAATTTTTTAAGCATAGTGTTCTGTTACTATTTAGAAATACCGTTATCACATGGGATAACGACAAAAATTGTACCTAAGTATGTGCAATACCACTGCAAAAGAAAAGATTTTGAAAAAGGGTTCTCTATTATTAATAGGAACTTATTACTTTTATATCAACATTAGCTTATGAAAGAGATTGTTTTAGAACTTAAGGATGCCTCTATTTTTCAAAAAGAGAGTTTGGTTTTGAGCGAAGTGAATTTAAAAATTGAAAAAGGAGAATTTGTATACCTCATTGGTAAAACAGGAAGCGGTAAAAGTAGCTTCATGAAAACCCTTTATGGCGATTTACCCTTGCAAAAAGGTGAAGGTCATATTGTTGAGTTCAACCTAAAGACCTTAAAAGAAAAAGAAATTCCTTTTCTAAGACGGAAATTAGGGATTGTTTTTCAAGATTTTAAACTGCTACCTGACCGTAATATCAATCAAAATATGCTATTTGTTTTGAAGGCTACCGGGTGGACAGACAAGGCTAAAATGGATACCCAAGTATTGAATGTTCTTGAAAAAGTAGGCATGAAAACCAAGGGTTTTAAATTTCCTCATGAGCTTTCTGGCGGAGAGCAGCAACGCATTGCCATTGCGCGTGCACTTTTAAATGACCCAGAATTAATTATTGCCGATGAACCTACCGGAAACCTTGACCCACAAACCAGTGTAGAGGTAATGAAAGTATTACAAGAAATCAATAAAGCTGGCCGAACTATATTAATGGCCACCCACGATTACGCCTTGATTCTTAAATACCCAGCAAAAACCATTAAGTGTGATGCTAATAAGGTATTTGAGGTAGTGCAGAGGGCGGTTTAGTTTATTTGATTTTTAGATACAAAACCTTTAGATTATAGCCATTGAAACCGACAACTCTTGAAGAATATTTCAAAGAAGTAAAAGAAGAAAAGTTAGAAAAATTAAATGAATTACGATTCATATTAAAAAATATAGCTCCAAATGCTATTGAAGTTTTAAAATGGGGAAAACCTGTTTTTAAATCAGACACTATTTTATTTGCATATTCCGCCCATAAATCACATTTATCTTTTATCCCAACTGGTCCTGCTTTAAAAGCTTTTCAAAAAGAACTTGAACCTTACAAAGTCAACAAAGATTCAGTTCAATTTCTTTACAGTAATCCATTACCTGTAGCGCTTATCCAAAAAATTGCTAAATACAGAAAAAATGATGTTGAAATAAATAATGCAAAGTGGAAGTATTAATTATATCGACTTATATTTCCTTAATTTCAGTAAAATCTTAAAAAGTAATTTCAAGTAAATATTCTTTAAAATAGAGGTAAAGCAAACTAAATTACCAAAATAAAACATGATCATAGACGTACATACCCACATTAATAACTACCATGAAGACAGAGTAGTTTCATTAAACGAAAGTTTAGATAAGCTTTCCGATAACATGACTTCCAATAATATCGATTATTCGTTGGTATTAACATCTTACAAGGTCAATGAACATCGACCGAGTACCAGACAAGTAGTAGAAGCCATTAAAGGGTATAACAACTTGGGTGTCGTATCAGGTGTTAGTTATTTACATTATAACCACAGAGATGTTCGTGAGATTAGTGAATACCTTGAAAATGGATTTATCAAAGGACTGAAATTTTACCCTGGCTACGAACCTTTTTATCCGAATGATATTCGGTTTAAGCTGATGTATGAAATGGCCATAGAATATGATGTGCCAGTTATGTTCCATTCTGGTGACACCTATGCGCCTACGGGTAAAATAAAATACTCACACCCTATTCACATCGATGATTTGGCGGTTGATTATCCCGATTTAAAAATTGTAATCTGTCATGTGGGTAATCCGTGGATCAAAGACTGCATGGAAGTCGTATACAAGAATAAAAACGTGTATGCTGATATTTCTGGGTTAGTGCTAGGTGATTTCTCCGATAAATTTGAACGCTACATGAAAAAGGAAATCGAAGAAATGATTACCTATGCCGGCGACCCAAGATATCTTTTATATGGTACCGATTGGCCAATTTCAAACATGAAATCTTACTTAAAATTCATGAATCAATTAGATTTAACCGATGAAAAAAAAGAATTAATTCTTTGGAAAAACGCCGCCGAACTTTTTAAAATTGATGTTAGCAAGCTTTAAATTTGAAGAAAACCAGTTATGATGAAAGGGGTATTATGATTGCACGAATTTGGGAAGGAAGAACAAAAATTGAACACCTTAAAGAATATGAGGACTTCATGAAAGTTCGTGCAATACCCGACTATAAAAAAACTTCAGGCTTCATTAAATTAGTATTTTTAAAAAACGTTGATAGCGAATTTGCCTACTTTAAACTAATAACCGTCTGGGAAAATCTAGAGGTTATAAAAAACTTTACTGGTGAAGATTATGAAAAAGCAAAATATTATCCAGAAGACAAAAACTACCTTATTGATTTCCCTGAAAAAGTAATACATTTTGAAATATTTGCAGAATAACTAGAAATTACCGCAATTCTAACTATGAAAAACCCTGAAAGAGAACGTTTATCACAACACCATAGTGAAGAAAAAGATTGGTTAAAATGGGGCCCCTATTTAAGTGAGCGCCAATGGGGTACGGTTAGGGAAGATTATAGTGCTGGTGGTGATGCTTGGAATTATTTTCCACATGATCATGCTAGAAGTCGCCATTTTCGTTGGGGCGAAGATGGTATTGCCGGTATTAGCGACCGCTATTGCAATATGTGTTTTAGCATTGCCTTATGGAATGGGCAAGACGATATCTTAAAAGAGCGTTTATATGGTTTAACTGGCCCGCAAGGCAATCATGGGGAAGATGTAAAGGAGCTTTATTATTATTTAGAGAATACACCATCGCATTCGTACATGAAATATTTGTACAAGTATTCTCAAAAAAAATACCCTTACGAGCAACTGATAGAGGAAAATATAAAACGCTCTCGAGAAGATTTAGAATTTGAGATATTAGATACTGGTATTTTTGATAACAACACCTATTTCGATGTCACTACAGAATATGCAAAAGGTGATGAAACCGATATACTAATTCAAATTACGATTACTAATAGGAACAGTCTACCTGCACCAATAACGTTGCTACCACAAATGGTTATGCGTAATCATTGGTCATTTAAAGAAATGACGGTAAAACCGGTGATGACAACAGTAAAAAAAGGCAAAAATACTTCGGTAAATATTGACCACCCGTATGTTGGTAAGTACAATTTTTATTTTCAGGCTGCAGATAAATTATTATTTACTGAAAACGAAACCAATAGAGAGAAGGTTTACAAAGACATAAATCAGCATCCGTATAAAAAGGACTTATTTCATACAGCAGTTTGTACTAATAACTTTGAATTGGCAATAAAAAATAATTCAGGTACCAAGTTTGCGCCGCTCTATCAACAAGTTTTAAAAGGTGGAGAAACAAAAACGTTTCAATTACGCTTAACCGAGGAAAATCTCAAAGAGCCCTTTGCTGATTTTGACACCATATTTAAAAAAAGACAAAAAGAGTGTGAAGTATTCTATAATGACATAGCACCGAAGGCCACAGAAGAGCGAAAGGCTATTTTAAAGCAGGCATTTGCAGGATTATTATGGACAAAACAATACTATAACTACGAAGTTGAAAAATGGCTCAACGGTGATTCAACAACTTCACAACCACCTAAAGAAAGATTAAGTGGCCGTAATGCACATTGGAAAACATTACGCAACCACGACATACTCT
>CAXBIJ010000166.1:0-8058 GCA_963975675.1 uncultured Maribacter sp.
TAACTGAATTTAAGGACAAAACCTTTTCAGGACATTTACAATATACCCATCAGTTTGAAAACCAAGCTGGCATATTTGAGGAAGGACGACTTATGCCGTTGGCAAGAGTTAGAAAAGTTGGCGTAGAGGATGTAACCTTAGGTGGAAGTTTAATATTAGACCTTCCAAAATTAGGGTGGATTCAAGCAGGGTATGATAGCTTTTATGGTGCTGCAGCTGGTGTAGGTTTCAACCTTAACCGTAGAATATCTTTAGGGTATACCATGGAAAAAGGGTTGTCTAATAATTTTGACAATTTCGGACTTACTCACGAAATCTCTTTTGCGTATTCTTTCTCACCTAATCTTACTGAAGATAGGGTCATGTTAGAAGATGATTACGAAGACGATTTAGTACAGAATGATCTAGAGCCTGAAAATATTGCAACAAATGAAGAAATCGAAGAGCTTAAACAAAAATTGGCGGAAAATGATGCCATTATAGAAGAGTTGATGTTTCGCCAAGATTCATTAGAAGCTACTCGCCAAACTGATTTAGAACGTCGTTTCGAAATGGTTATGCGAATGGTGCGAAATGAAACAAACGGCGATAGACCAGATTTAGAAAAAAGAGCGAAAGAGCTTTTTATGGATGATGACGCTAAAACCGGAGTTGCCTCGGCCCAAAACCCAAGTAAAATAGAAGAACCTTCAACGGTAGACATTTTAAATAATCAGAAACAACAAGATAGGGTAGCTGTTACAGATAATAGTAGTAATACCGCAGTTGGAAGGAAAAATGTTGCTGAGTCGAACACGACGCGTAATCAAATAATTCATACAAAAGCAAATGACCTCGTGCAACCAAAAGATGCGGTTGTGGCAAATAGACCAAGAAAAGTAGTTAAGCCTGTTGCTAAAACTGAAGTTGTTCAAGACGGAGTAAAAAGCAGAAAATTCAAAAACTTACCCAATGTAACGGATGGCTATTATGTAGTTGCGAATGTATATAAAGGGGGTAAGTACATGGACAAATTTTTGACCACATTAAACAATAAAGGCATAAATGCAGATTACATTGATAATCCTGATAACGGACTTAAATATGTGTATCTACAACGATATGAAACCTTTGATGATGCAGTAGCTGCATATGATTCAAAGTTAAATGGTAAGTACGATGGTGATATGTGGATAATGAATGTTGACAATAAATATACCAATGAAGCCTACGCAAGTAACGTAAATAAAATCAAGGAAAAATCTTCTAAATATGATTCTGATGTACTTACCACAAATGTGGTTGTGAAAGACAATGTAGGGTCTAAGGATGCTGATCCCAAATCATATGTTATTGAAGGCACCGGATCTGGTTATTATTTAATTGCTAATGTATTTGCAAACCCTAATAATGCAAAGAAATTTGTAAAGCTTCTAAATTCTTTTGGTTTAAGCGCTAGTTATTTTATCAACCCAAAGAATAACTATAGGTATGTATATCTTAAAAAGCACGACTCTTGGACGAACGCTCTTATATCGTATTACTCAAAACTAAACGACGCGTATAATGACAAGATGTGGATAATGCGCGTGAACCAAGAACAGATGGCTTAGAGGGCCTTAAAACCAACTAAGGCAACACTTACCATATAGTTTTAAAACCGGACATTAAGGCAGGTAATTTAAAAAGTAAAAGGGTATTAATCTATACTTGAGGTTGCATACATTTTGTACTTCTATTTTATCACGTTCTATAAAAAACGTATTACTTTATTTCTAAAGTAGATTTCGACAATACCATTTCCAATTGCTTCATATTAGCATTTTAGAGTCGCTATTAATTAGTGCTGATGAAACGACTTACTTCAGGTTGATTCATTTTTGTCAACCTATATTATTCTGATGCTTAATTAATATTCCTAAAGACAAATCATGCTAGAAATTGTAAGAGATTAGTGGGGCGTCTTAGCTGCTTAAACTTCATACAACCAAAAACAACCAAACTTGTTATTAAATATTTAATTTGGCTTTATTGTGTTCTCATATCATGTACTTAGGGTTCGATATAACCTGATTGTTAATCGAGACAGAGTAATAGGCAAGGACAGTTTTCTTTTAGTGTCTCAAGCTTTGAAACAGAGCGGTGGCGCCTAATTCAGTAAAACCTGATTGGGAGTTCTTAAAAGCCTTTAATTGCGCTTAGAGCACCTAATAGACGCCCATTTTTTGAAGATTATTTTAGGGATATCATCTTTTCAAATAACCATTATAAACGCTGACTTTGACGATTTAAGCATTACAAGGTGATTTATCTTTTCCTATATAGATAGAATCACTTCTGAGTTCTGTAATAGGAGGCAATAAGCTAAATACAGTATTGATAATAAGAATTCTTCTTTTAAAATTGTCAATTCCAAACCTTACTATTTTTTTAAATCCTTAATTCAGAAGATACAAATTTCACCAATGCCTTTTTATACAGAGTGTCAAGTTTCGCAAGGCGCTTTTGTTATATTATTTCTCCTAACAATTAATTAAAAACAACCTTCTATTCAACGTATTAATTCTAATAAATTAAATGAACCTTGAGGTGAAAAAAGCCTAGTATTTAAGCCAAATAAATTTTCTCAAGAAATAAAGCGGTAAGATTTTATAAAATTAAAACTTATTAGTCATTGGTTAAAACGAGTTAGTTAAAAGTTAACAAGTCAATAAATATTGTTCCTTTTTAGGTTAAATAATCCTAATGATTCTAATATTTTATTTTTAGAAAACCACTCTAAAAGCGGTCGTTTTTTATGAATAAAAGCAATGGATGAGAGATAAAATTAATAAAATTCAGTTAGTATTTTGAATAATAATTTGAGGAAAGCCTATTAGAATTTCAGCATCTTTTTGCGCGTATTTTTCAAAATTTTAATAAAAATTCCAGTCTTTTCTTGGAAGGTTTTGGTTTCATTTTTATGGATATTTCCGTTATTAAAATTCTGTTTTTACCTCTTAAATCGCAAACAAATTGTTCATATAAATGGAACGATTTTAGCCCAATAGAAGAAATTATAATTGCTCTGAAAAGTTGTTGAAGGCTTTAAAAAAGGCATTTTATAAGAAATCAAACCCATTCGAATTGCTATTTCACAACAGAAACTGATCATACCACAACAATAAATTCTTCACTTTGCTACTATAGTGAATATTTGTTATAGGAGATATTCGTCTAGAACGATTTGAATTTTAAATCGATTGAATGATTTTCTTCAATAAGTAAAGAACATGACCAAACTGACTAGTTTTTTAGATTTTACCAAATACATTTCTCTAATGGGAAAACGCTACGCTAAATTTTTATTATTCATACTCTTCATAATTTTAGGTTCAAAAACTGCCTTGTCACAGGTTAAAGAGCCTTTTCAAGTTCGTTATGAGGCCGATATTCGTGGTGAATTAACCTTTATTGCAAATAGCATTGTGGCACCAAGTATTGATGCTTATTGTGAAGGAAGAGGTAGGAACAGGATTTGTTATCCTGACCGAACTCCGAACGACCCATATAACTTTACCGGTACTGCATCAGATTACAATGATAATCTTGATATGCAATACATTGATATTGATGGAGACAGTTCAACCTTTAGTTCAAGTAGTGCCACGTTGAACATACCCGACATCGATTGTGCATTAGTAAGGTATGCGGGGTTATATTGGTCTGCTGTTTATGTAAATAACGATAGAAGTAACATAGATGATATTAAATTCAGAACACCAGGAGGGGCATATCTAGATATTACTGCTGATGAAATTATATTTGATGGAAATGGAGATGTGGATTTTGACTACTACAGTCCATATGCCGCGTATAAAGATGTAACTTCTATAGTTGCGGGTATGACAAACCCGAATGGAGATTATTTTGTTGCCAACGTTAGAGCTAGTTCAGGTAGTAATGTTTCTGGGGGTATTTCCGGTGGTTGGCAAATGGTCATTGTTTACGAAGACCCAAACTTACCAGGCGATAAATTTATTACCACTTTCGATGGTTATGCAGGTATTAAATCTGGTCAGAGTGTTGATATTCCAATTAATGGCTTTACGACATTACCAGCTCCTTTTCCTGTTTATGCGAACATGGGTGTAGCTGCCTTAGAGGGGGATAACAGAATTGGCGGAGACGCATTACAGATTAATTCGAACGGAACATTTAATACATTGTTCAACGGTGAAAACCCAGCTAATAACTTTTTCAACTCCAGCATTTCTATATACGACAACCAGTTTACTGCACGCAACCCTAATAGTCTTAATACATTGGGGTGGGATGTCGATTTGTTTGAAATACCTAATGGTGGTGTTAGCAATAGTATAATCCCTAATGATGCCACTAGTGCTATATTAAGAGCAACCTCTTCTCAAGATAAATATGATATATTCTTTGCTTCATTTGATGTTGATATCATTGCGCCGAACATAGTCTTAGAAAAACGCGTGAATACACCTGGGGGTGTAGATATAACAAGTCAGGGAGTAAATCTAGGTCAAGTTTTAGATTATGTCTTAACGTTCGATAATATAGGAAATGATGATGGTTCAGCATATACTATTCGAGATGTATTACCTGTAAATGTTTCACCACCAGATGGCCGTAGCTTTTTTAACGATACCGACTTTATATTACCACCTGGTGTTACATATATCTATGACCCTTCTTCAAGGGAGGTAGTTTTTACTATTCCAGATGTTTTGGTTGAAACGATAAGAGATTCTTATTCTATTAGAATGAGAGTACAGGTTGCTGAAAATTGTTTTGATTTCATAAATGCGTGCTCCGATTTAATTGAAAATCTTGCCTATAGCACCTATCGTGGTATAGATAATAGCGCCTTGGTAACGGATGATCCTTCTGTGACCGATTTTAATGCGTGTGGCTTTACAGTACCAGGTGCTACTAACTTTTTGCTAGATGATTTGGCCGACTGTAATTTTGAAAGAACAGTAGAGCTTTGTGGTTCTAGTGCGGTATTAAATGCTGGTGATGGTTTTGATTCTTATATATGGTATCGTGATACGAACAATAATGGAGAAATAGATGTTACCGATATTGAAGTTAACGATGGTGACCCAGATAATGATCCAAGCACACTAGTTGTTACAGTTGTAGGCACATATATTGTAGATAAAATAGTAGCGGATCCCTGTAAAGGCTTTAAAGAAATAATAACTGTGGTGCCTTTTGGTTCTGGTTCTATTCCTAATCCAATTATAGAATATTTTAATGAAGTAAATAGTGATACAGACCCATCTAATGATATACCAGGAGAAATTGTTTCCTGTAGTGTAGATAGCTCCTTATTGCCTAAAATATTTTTATGTGGTATAAATGACTCCCACTTATTACAAGTTTATTTGGTTGATGCTCAAAATGTTACTTGGGAAAAATTAGATGAAGCAAGTTGTACTGCGTCTGGGGATGATTGTGCCAATAAAGCGTTAACATGTACTTGGGCCGAGGTTGGAACAGGTAGTAGCTATAGATTGAATTCTGAGGGACAGTACAGAATTTCGGTTACCTATCAAAATGGTTGTACAAGTAGATTCTATTTCAATGGATTTCAAAATGATTTAGATTTACAATATACTAATAGAGATATAGTTTGTCAAACCCCTGGTAATATTTCGATTACCAATCTTGGTAATGGGTATGGTTATCAATTGGTAGACGACCTTACCAATAATATTGTTGTTCCATTTAGTGCAAATAACGGTCCTAGCTTTGATTTTACTACAGGTGAAAATGGTTCATATCGAGTTGAGGTAACGCAATTGGATATCAACGGAAATCAAATTGATAATGCGTGTGTATTTACGACTCCAGTAATAGGTATACTAGACCGGGCCCTTACTACTACGGTTACGGTAACAGCAGAAACGTGTTTTTCTCAAGGCGCTATAAATATTCAAATTAATAACGCGGATCCTGCTTATGAATATGAGATAAGAAGAGATGATGGTACAAATGGTGGTCTAGGAACATTAGTTGACAGCGAAAATGGTCAAACTGATAATAATTTCACGTTTAGCGGATTATTAGCTGGCGATTATATAGCCATAGGGCGCACCGCCGATGGATGTTCGGTAAGTAAAAATGTTACTATTTTAGATGAAAATGATTTGTTTGTATCTGCAAGGGTATCTCAACATATTACATGTAAGGAAGGAAATATTTTAATGGATTCTGGAGGTGGAAAAACACCACATACTTATGCCATTTGGAATCAAACAGATACTAGCGGTAATACAATCACTTCTTATCCAACGTATGCAGATATTCCTGCCTCAAATTTTCAAACGAGCGCAATTTTCGACATATTTGACCCAGGTGATTATACCTTTGTGGTTTTAGATAGAAACGGTTGTTATTCCGTTTCTAATACCGTTTCAATAGAATTTCAACCGGCAGCCGATTTTAATGCCACTACAGTGGTAGACGTGCTTTGTTTTGGAGAATCTAGTGGACGAATTCAATTTAACTTAGTTGATAATAATGGGTATAGTTTAACCTTTACACTTTACGATTCAAATAATATTGAAATCGCGACTAATACTTCGGGTAACTTTCCAAATCTTCCCGAAGGTGACTATATAGTGTCCATTAACCAGAGAAAGGGTAGTTCATCTTGTGATTATAATGAAGAATATACCATTACAGCACCAACTTCTGGTCTATCGGCAGAGGCTATTTTAATTCAAGATTATACTTGCTTGCAAGAAGGTATTATAGAAGCACAAAATGTTTCTGGCGGTACTGCACCATATGAATATAGTATTGATGGAATTAACTTTATACCTGATACTACTGCAAATGCACATCGTTTTGAAAACTTAACGGATGGTACATATACCGTTACCATTAGAGACGCTAACGACTGTACTTTTGTAACAAATCAAATTGTAATTGACAGACCAAATCCACCAACGGATTTAACAATTGTGGAGTCTCAAATTACATGTCCGGCTCAAACAGTCGATTTAACCGTAAACGCAATTAATGGTACAGCTCCTTATACGTATTTAATTATTGCGCCATCTACCATTGTTCCAACAAGTATTACAGGAAACGAAGCTGCTTTTAATGATCTTGCTCCTGACACCTATACGGTAAGAGTTACAGATGTTGATGGTTGTTTTTATGATGAAAATTATACGATTAATGCTATTAACCCAATATCAGCAAGTGGTACAACTACACAGCCAATTAGCTGTTTTGGTGCTGCTGATGGCATCATTCGTTTTAATGTAAATTTCCAAGCAAGTCAAAATTTCACTTACACGGTTACAGGCCCAACAGGCGTTGTTAGAACAGGTGGTACAGAAGCTGTTATTGACAATATTAATGGTTTAGTAGCGGGTGACTATACGTTAGATATTGTAGATACCGATACAAATTGTACATACACAGTAACACATGAATTAGAAGGACCAACTTCGGCTTTGTCCATTTCAAATTTAACAGAAACACAACCAAGTTGTTTAACAGATGGTAGTGTTAGTATTAGTGCAACTGGTGGATGGGGAAGCTATACATATGTATTGAACAACCCAGATGCATCTCCTTTTGGAAATAATGCCACAGGTTCGTTTAGTGGATTAACACAATCTGGAACGTATAATGGTACAATTACTGACGCTAACAATTGTAGTATACCGTTTTCGTTTAGTTTAAATCCGGCAACTGCTCCAGTACTAGAAATAACGCCAAATCAAAACTGTTTTGATGACGCTGTTTTATTAACGTTGACAGCCAATGTCACATCAGGTGGTGACGGTAATTTTGAATATAGCCTAAATGGAGGTCCTTTCAGTACAACTAACGTTTTTTCTGGACTTTCAGCAGGTACTTATACCATAGATGTAAGAGATGGTAAAGATTGTACAGATTCTGAAAGTATTACGATTAACCCTGCAGTAACAGTTAGTGCAAGTGCAAGCAATATTACGGCTTGTGGTACAGATACCGATATTGATATAACCGCTGCTGGTGGAGATGGCAATTATTTGTATGCAGTTGTGGCCGATGGTGCTACAC
>CAXBIJ010000167.1:0-7976 GCA_963975675.1 uncultured Maribacter sp.
TCTAAAGCAGTTGCTAAAGAACCACTTGGTGCTTCAATTTCAGCTTCTGCAGCCATTAATAACACATCTGCGAAACGAATAATTGTATAGTTCATTGTCGCATAACCACGTGTCCAAGAACTACCATCAGTGAAACTATTTTCTTGACTTCTGTAATAGATGTATTTCTTTGGAGAATATGGACCAGCATATGGTTGGCTACGAATCCATGCCTTACCTGGGTGTTCAATCCAATCCAAATAAGGAATACCTCTTCTACCAATTGCATGATCAATTCTTGGGTCTAATGGGTCTGCATCTTCAACAAACGGCTCGTCTGCTTCTAAACCATAATCATTTTTAACCGCATTTGCTGCACTATTATATGATTTATCTAATAAGGGTAGTCCATCAGCTCCAGTTCTAAAAGAATTAGCCATTTCAAAACTAGGTTGAAAGAAACCACAACAGTTACCAGGACCATCAGGACCTGTATTGTAAGGGTAGTTTAAATCATCGTAATAATTGGCATTTTGTGTACTACCTGTATTATTAGCAGATTCTACATCAAATACAACCTCTGCATTATTGTCATTTTCTGCATTATATATTTGTGCATAATCATCTAAAAGTGCATATTTAATACCATTAGAAGTTACACCATTTGCAATAACATCATCGAACCAAGTTTTAGCTTCACCAAATTTTTGTTGGTATAACTTGGCTTTACCCATTAGAGCAGCTGCTGCCCATTTGTTTACACGGCCTGCACCATTTACTCCTGGTAAGTTGTCATAAGCATATTGTAAATCAGCTTCAATTATAGCCCAAGCGTCTCCGTTGTTAGGTAGTGTTGCCAAATCTTCAGCCGCTACAGTTTCATCAAAAACTACAATGTTGTTAAAATGCTTTTTAAGGTCAAAATAAAAATGACCTCTCAACATTCTAGCTTCACCTGAAAGTCTTGCAGCGTCTGCTGCTGACAATTCAGTTGAATTAGCTATTGCTGATAACACTTTGTTGACTCTACTAACGCCTTCATATCTTCCTCTCCAAAGATTGTTTATATCACCATTGGTAGGATCGGTCTCGTAACGTTGAATTGGATTGATGGTAGAATAATCCCCAGCATCCGTACCTTTATTCGCTTCGCCACCTAATATTGAACCGGTAACCCAGTGGTTAGGGCCTTCAAAACGATTCCCAAACACCCCATTTAGGGCAGCATAAGAACCGATTAACAATCCGTCAATACCTGCTTTGGTACTTACTTGAGCATCTGCAAGCGAGTCCGTAGGGGCTACTTGCAAAAAGTCATCACTACAAGACATAGATGCTAGAAGCAACGCGCCTAATAACAATGATGATTTTTTAAATTTAAATGTTTTCATAGTTTACTTTTTCTTAAAGTTACTAATTATTGTATTATTATTTATTTTTAAGTTGTTAAATACCTATCTCTAAGGAGATTGCATAACTAGGTGTAACAGGGAAGTTACCAACATCAATACCGAAATTAGTATCAGGACCTGCAACTTGTGGATCAAGTCCACTATAGTTTGTAATTGTCCAAATATTGTTCGCAGATAAACCTACAGAAAATTTACGAAGACCCATACTTTCAACCAAGTTGGTATCAAAGGTATATCCTATTCGCAACTGTACCAATCTCAAGTAACTTCCATCTTCTACATACCAAGAGTTAGATGCGCCACTTGTACTTAAGTTAGATGCACTTTCCCAAATTGGAGAACCAGCATTATTACCTAATTGAGGAGTCCAAGAATTAAATGCTGAAGTTCCTTTTGCAGATCCTTCAAATGTACCGAAGAAATCTGTAAACCATTTTGATTGGTTAAATATTTCGTTACCAACAGAACCATACCAGTAAGTTTGGAATTCTAAATTTTTATAACGTAAAACTAAATCTAAACCACCTGTAAAATCTGGAACGGCACTACCAATAACTGTTCTGTCGTCTGGTGTAATGGCACCATCACCATTTACGTCTTCATATCTAAAGCGACCCAATCCTTTACCATCTTGTGCTGGAGAGTTAGCAACTTCATCTGCACTATTAAAGTATCCTATTACATTGTACCCAAAGAAAGTTGAAATGGATTCACCTACCGAGTTACGTATTGGTGCAATACCTCTATATGAAATATTATCTCCAAAGGCATCAATCCCCGGAGCCAAGGCCGTAATCTCGTTTTTAAGAAAGGAGTTGGTACTTGTAACTTCAAAAGAAAGGTCTTCTGTAAGATTACCTCTACCGATTACTTGAAAATCGACTCCTTGGTTTTTCATACCACCAATGTTTACAGAAGGGGCTGCTGCGTAATTACCTGCAACTCCTGGTAATGGTACTTGGTATAACAAATCCTTTGTGTCTTTTTTCCACCAATCTAAAATAAACTCTAATTTATTATTGAACATAGAAAGGTCGAACCCAATGTTGGTCGTTTCAGAAGTTTCCCACTGTGCATTTGGGTTACCAATTCTACTTGCAGCAAATCCTTCATTAGCACCACTATTTTGACCATCGATTGGATAAAAAGTGCTTCCACGGTCTGAAGCAAATAAAGAATATTGGTTATTAGGCGATACGTTAGAATCACTACCCATTTCACCCCAACCACCTCTAATCTTCAAATCAGAGATAATTTCTTGGTTTTGCATGAAAGGCTCATCGATAACTCTCCAAGCAGCAGAAATTGCAGGGAATGTTCCGTATCTCTTATTCTGACCAAAACGAGAAGAACCATCTCTACGTAAAACACCAGTTAAATAGTATTTCTCATTAAAATTATAATCTAATTTACCAAAGGTTGAAAAGTACGTAGATCCTTTGAATTGATTACTGCCAACATTAGGACTTTGTACTACTGATAAACTCTGGAAATCTAAATCGGTTGAAAATGGATTAATACCATTACCAGAAATATTTCTTCCTCTACCAGTATTCAATGCTTCTATACCACCAAAGGCTGTTATCTTATGTTCACCGAATAATTTTTCATAACTGAATGTATTGGTAAATGTCCATGAAAAAGCATAACCGCTACCTTCACTGAAAGAATTACTTGCCTCAGGCTCAGAATCACCTAAATATCTGTAGTTATAATCGACATAATAGTAATTTCCGTAACTACCACCAATGCTAGAACGTAATGTCAACCCATCAAAAGGCTTTACTAGCGCATACATATTTCCAAAACCACCAATGTTATAAGATTTGTCATCCCCATTGTTCAACTTTAATCTTCTAACTGGGTTTCTTGGGTTGTTAAAGCCTGCTGCTTTAGTACTTGCATAACTACCAAAATCATCATAAACAGGAATAATGGTAGGCATTCTAAAAGCTGATAGTACCTCAGATTCATCATCTGCAGATTCTACACCACCATTACCACCGGCAATACCAATTGCAGATCTATAGGTAACTTGAAAATTCTCGCCAATAGAAAGCCATGGAGTAACATCCCATTCAGAGTTAAAACGAGCAGCATATCTTGAGAATTCTTGACCAAGTACGATACCATCTTGGTTTTGTGCAGAAACGCCCATATAAAAACGGCCATTCTCAGTACCACCATCAAAACCTAAAGAAACTCTGCTTTGTGGTGCAATTCTTGTAATTTCTTTATACCAATTAGTACCTTGTAAATTTGGTCTAATCAAAAATGTATTGGCTGGATCAGCCTCATAAGCAGCTCTTACGGCAGCTAAGTCAACATCAGCGGCACTAACCCCATTTTGGCCATTTGCATGCAAATAGTCAGGTATAGTAGGCGTAGCGTTGGTTCCATATTGAGGATGAGTATATTGAACGGCGGTACCATTGGCAGCTGCGTTGTTCTCATAACCTATATGTGTGTATCTAGCCATGTCTAATGGGTTCATTTGATTAGGTGAACCAGCAACATTTGGATCTACAACACCACTGTTAACATTTAAGGTCATTGACGTTTTTCTTTTTGACCTAGAACCTTGTTTTGTAGTATATACAATTACTCCGTTTGCAGCTCTAGCACCATATATTGAAGCTGCGGCAGCATCTTTAAGTACTGTAGCAGTCTGTACATCGTCAGGATTTATAAAATCTACGTTTCTTGTTGGTACCCCATCTACAACATATAAAGGAGCATTGTTTCCAAAAGAGTTGAAACCACGTACCCTAATTTGACTAGTAGTTCCTGGTTGACCGTTTGTAAGAACAGTTACACCAGCTACTCTACCTTGTAATTGTTGTTCAATGTTACCAGAAGGTACAGCAGCTAAATCTTCGGCAGCTACTATTGAAACCGCAGCTGTAGTTTCACGTTTTGTTTGTACTTGGTAACCTGTAACTACTACCTCGTCTAAAGCAGCAGCATCTTCGGCTAAAGAAGTGTTCACTACCGATTGACCATTAACAGCTACTTCTTTTCTTTGAAAACCTAAATAACTAAATACTAAAGTAGCACCTGGATTTACATTTAAGGTATAGTTACCATCAAAATCTGTTTGTGTGCCGTTAGTGGTACCCTTTTCTACTACGTTTGTACCTGGTAGTGGTGTTCCTAAATCATCTGTTACAGTACCTGTAACTGTTGATTGTACTGTTTTAACCTTTACTTCAGTTGAAGTACCAGTCATTTCATTTGCTTGGGCCAGTTGGGCTCCTAAGCAAACAAGCATCGATAAAACCCCTGATTTAAAAAAGGAAGACCTTTTTTTGGATTTGATCGACTTGTAATCACGTTTTTGACTCATAATCGTTGTTGTTTGTTAGTTTAAATTAATTAGTGTGTTTTTTGACTTTTTAAATTCTTTCACGAAGCTGTTAAATGTTAAAAAAATCAAAATCCGGTATAATAATAGCAATTTTAACGCATATAGTGATAATTCAGATGCGATATTTTACAAGATTTTTAATTCTAATTGCTGCTTTTGGAATTAATATTATCTCTTTGAACAGCTGTAATCATTGATATATCAATAAATTAGAGATGTTTATATTCACAAATTCACATGTTAAAAATTTTAACATCTTAAGTTTAAATTGTAGTAAAATAACACGATAAAATGTCTTTCTATATCGTTGTAGTGGCAACGTGGATCGAGGATTGAATTATAATTTATGATGTAATTATGTTAATAAATAATAAAATTCTCATTCAATTATTCGAAGATTTGGGTGCAATTAATTACAATTAATTTTTGATTTTTATCTGTAGTGAAAAATAAGTAAGAACTGCCACCATCTTTTAGGTGAAGTTTTTTTCTGATTTTTTCGACGGAATCAGGAAAATTTCTTGTTGTAATATTGGCCTTAGACGTATTTATTTTTTTTAAAGATTTTTTAGAGTAGTCAAGAACATTTAAAATTTTAAATACCCGACCTGGAAATGAAATTAATTCGTCTGATGTATATAAATGCGAATTAGAGTGTAACTTTTTGAGGTTGTAATACCTGCCTACATATTCGAATGATCCAGATTTTAATATAGCAGCATTTGGCTCGTATAAAAATATCAATGGTCTAGAATAGTTTGAAATTGCCGACCGTTCTTGATTAAAATGAAATTGAAAAAATTGTTCAATTTCATTTTTAAAATTTATTGTTTTTATAAGTGGTTCTTCGCTGTAATTTTTATTTAATAACCATAGTACTTCTTTAACATCATTACCTATAGCTAGAATATGTATTTCTTTTACGTTTCTTAATTGTTTCAATCCATTGTTTAAATCAAGCAATGGACCTGTTTTAATTAAAATGTTGTTTGATTTAGTGAATAAGAAATCTAAATGTTCAATTATGTTAGGTTCACAGTCAGATAAATAATATACTTTCTTATTGTTTTTATCTCTTCTAGAGGGGTCTAAGTATATCCAATCAAAAGATTGTGGATTATTTTTCAGAAACCATATTCCGTCTGTAGATATGAATTCAATATTAGTCGCCCCTAACTGAATAAAATTATGCTGTGCAATGGCAGATAATTCTTCGTTTTTTTCAACATGTATTACTTTATTTATTTTTTTGCTGAAAGCATAAGCATCAATTCCAAGACCTGCTGTAATATCAACTAAAGTTTTCCCTTTTACCAGGTTAGACTTATAATGCGCTGATTTTTCTGATGATGTTTGTGAAAGATTAAGTTTATTAGGGTAAAAGATATTTTTTGTTTCAAACCAAGTTGGTAGCTTTTGTTTCGCTTTTGATTTTGATTCTATTTGTTCTACAAGTTCTTTAGATGTCACCTCAGTAAAAGGTGATTTCTTTAGAAGTACCTTATGAATATCTGAAGCTAGATTATCATTGATAAATTGTTGTACTTCATTAGATAAAATTGCAGAATTCACTTAAGCTTTATAGATTTTGGGTCAATGATTTAACAATTTGGTTCTCCGATAGAAACTCTTTCATAATAACCTTTATGGCAGTATAACCAGGTACAGCGACAATCATACCTACAACACCAAAAAGTAAACCCGCAATAATGATAATTAAGAAAATTTCTAAAGGATGTGATTTTACACTGTTTGAAAATATGAAAGGCTGTGAGAAGAAATTATCGACCAATTGCCCGAGTACTAATCCTAAGAAAACATAGCCTGTTTTAGGAAGTATTATTTCACTAAAATCGAACCCTAAGTTACTGGTCATAGTTAATGTAAGCATCATTACACCACCGATAATTGGTCCAATATAAGGTATGATATTAAATAGCGCACAAAGAAAAGCTATGACTACGGCATTCTCAATACCAACTATTAGCAGTACAATGGTGTAAATGACAAATAGAATAAATATTTGAAGCAGTAAACCAACGAAGTATCTAGATAATAAGCTATTTATTTTTTCTATTGAATTTGTAGTGCCTTGTTTTTTAGTTTGAGGTATAAATATTAAAAGTCCATGTTCAAAAAGCTTTCTGTCCTTTAGAAAGAAAAAAGAAATGAAAAGTACAGAAAATAAACCTATACTAGCAGAGCTTAAAACTGTTAAAAAAGAATTTAAAAAGTCAGGAATGAACCCTATATCTAAACCTCGCAAAATGTTTTTTTCTAGCGCAACATCGTCAATTACATCTTCAACGATATGAGATGAAAGGCCAAGGTAGTTAGTAATTTGATGGTATAAAGTGTTAAGGTTCTTTTGTAATTCATCAATATCAAGTAGGGAAAGGTTTTTGCTTTGCTCTGATAGCAGTGGAATAAATAAGGCGACTATACCGGCTAAAACTCCAACCATAATTAGCATTGTAGCAATAACAGCTAGAATATTAGGGAATTTGAGTTTCAACCTTAAGAAGCGAACTAGTGGTCTTCCTATTAGTGCAACTACTGCAGCGATAGCTAAATATGCTAAAACTGATCGAATGGTGTATAGCAAATACAGTAAGATGGCAACGCCAATTATAAAACCTATGGCTCTAAGTATGCCTTTTGAAATAGTTTTTGAAGTCATTAGTTAACTTTTAAATACATACGTGATAATATTAGCGCCCATTTTTAGAGCTTTTTCTCGTATAATGGCAGAATCGTTATGTACGGTAGGGTCTTCCCATCCATCTCCTAAATCTGACTCTGAAGTAAATAATAATACAATTCTGTTATTATATGTAATTGCAAACGCTTGCGGGCGTTGACCATCATGCTCATGTATTTTTGGTAACCCTTGTGCAAATTTGTAGCTATTTGAAAATATAGCATGATCCGCTCCAAGTTCTTCTAAATTTATATCTGGAAAAAGTCTTTTTATTTCCCTTGTGATATATGGCTTCATGCCATAGTTATCATCAATGTGTAAAAAACCACCCGCTAAAAGATAGTTTCTTAAATTATCTAAATCTTCTTCAGAAAAAACAACATTGCCATGGCCCGTCATATGTACAAATGGATACTGAAAAATAGAAGAACTGCCAACCTCTACAGTTTCAGGTTTACTGCTCAAAGTAGTGCCGATATTGTTATTGCAAAATTTAATTAAATTGGGTAATGCAGTT
>CAXBIJ010000168.1:0-7914 GCA_963975675.1 uncultured Maribacter sp.
ATAATTATGACTGGATGAAGAACTTCTCTTTTTTAGAATTTATTAGAGATGTAGGTAAACACATTACTGTGAATTATATGATGTCGAAAGACTCAGTAAAGAAACGACTTTCTTCTGAGGCTAAAGAAGGCATGTCGTTTACAGAGTTTACATATCAATTGGTACAGGGTTATGATTTTCTTCATTTGTATCGCGAACATAATTGTAGCCTTCAAATGGGTGGTAGCGACCAATGGGGTAATATTACTACAGGTACTGAATTAATTAGAAGAATAGCAGGCGGTAAAGGTTATGCACTTACCTGTCCGTTAATTACAAAAGCCGATGGCACTAAATTCGGCAAGACCGAAGGGGGTAATGTATGGTTAGATGCTGAAAGAACTTCGCCATATAAATTTTATCAATATTGGCTGAATACATCAGATGATGATGCAGAAAAGTACATTAAAATATTCACATTTTTAGGTCAGCAAGAAATTGAGAATTTAATAAAGGAACATACCGAGGCGCCACATTTAAGAATACTGCAAAAAAGATTGGCCGACGAGATTACTGTAATGGTACACTCACAAGATGATTTGGAGAATGCAGTTCGTGCAAGTGAAATTTTATTTGGTAAGTCTACTGCATCAGACTTGAAAGGATTAAATGAAAAGACATTTTTAGAAATTTTCGAAGGTGTGCCGCAGGCAGAGCTTTCTAAATCTGAATTAACCGATGGCTTAGATATGATTGCGGCTTTGGCTGCTAAAACCAATTTCTTAGGATCTAATGGCGAAGCTAGACGAGAATTGAAACAAAATTCTATTTCTGTAAATAAAGAAAAAGTAAAGGAAGATTTTTTGATAACGTCAGATGATTTAATTAATGACAAATTTGTATTGATACAAAGAGGTAAGAAAAACTATTTTGTATTAGTACTTAGATGATATAAGCAACCATTACCATGTTGAGTCATCTTTATTGAAAGGTTTAGATATGAAGCTTAGATTTTTGTTCGTTTTGGCAATATTATTTTTTGCGTGCAATCCAGATGATGAGCCTGCTATTGCAGATACTGCCTTAGAAGGTGAATGGGTTCTTTCACAAGTGGTTTGTTATTGTGGTTTTGAGCCAGATACCGATTTCTCACTCACCAAAATAGTATTTGACACAGATAGAGATTTGGTGATAGTTACCCATGATGGAGAATATGCTTTTTTTAGGGAAACCGGAGAGCATTTTTATGGTGGTCAAGGAAACAGATTGGGCTTTTCAGACAACTCTGTTTATCGATTTGAGGTTGAAGGTTCTTTGCTAACATTGACATTTCAAGATAGTCCTGAGATTGCAGATGATGAGGTTACTTATATCTTTAAAAGATAAATCAATCTGTTTGAAAAATTTACCTGAAAATAGCAGTAAAATAAATAAGATTTAAAAGCGTTAGCATAGCATAAACCCCGATGTTATGTTTAAGAAATATACTTTTATTTTAGCTATTTTCACGCTATTTGTTAGTTGTGACAAACTTGATGAGTTGACCAAGTTTAATATGGAATATAGCCAACGAGCGACTATTCCTTCCTCTGCGGGTATAAATTTACCTTTTGATATTTTTACTCCAGAAATGGAGACCAATTCTGAATCTAAGTTTGCGGTAAACGATACGCGAAAAGACCTTATCGAAGAAATAATCTTAACCGAATTAGAATTGGTTGTCATAGCTCCTGATACTGCTGATTTTAGCTTCTTAAATTCTATAGAAGTATTTATTTCTGCAGACGGATTAGAAGAAATTCAAATAGCTTCATTAAGTGATGTGCCAGAAAATTCAGGAAATAGAATTAACCTAAATACGTCTGACATAGATTTGAAAGAATACATTAAAAAAGATGAATTTAGCCTACGTTTAAATACGGTTACTGATGAATTGATGAGCACGGATCATGAGTTAGAAGTTAATTCAACATTCTTTGTGGATGCCAAGATATTAGGACTTTAAATTTCGTTACCGATTAAACGCAACGTTTTGATCTAATTGTATCTTCTTAGTAGATTTTAATAGTTATTTTATGAGAAAAATTGCTGCTTTTGCACTGGTTTTGTTAACGGTATTCTCATGTTCTAATGAAGATGATTTCGGTTTAGAATCTACCCAATTTGTTTTTTCTGAACAAAAATGGGAATTAATTCAAATGACCGGAAATTATAAGGGTTCTGAAACCACGGGTAATGACATGGCTTGGCAAGAATATTATGTGTTAAATCCAGCTGGCACATTCAAAAAATCTAGAACGATAGATGAGGTTGTTTCAGTGGCTAATGGTACATTTGAGGTAGTGGAATTTGAAAATGATACTGAACATTATTTGCACTTAACGTTTGAAACTGGTGAGGAATTGGTTGGTAATTGCGGAGATGAAATGAGTGAATTGTTGGTTTACAGATCGGCAACTAAAATTTCTAGTACATGGCAAGCCTGTGACGGACCTGGTTTAGATTATGAGCTTAGCAAAAACTAAAGAACCATTAAATTACAGCCTCTAATATCAGAATTATCGAATCTTCCGATGATTTCAAAAGTACCATCGTCATTAATTTTGCCTAAATCTTGAGTAGCAATAAACGAGCAAGAATTAATATTGGCTAGATCGATAACATTAACTCCGCCTGTTTTCCCAGTTTTTTGATAGGTTAGTGGGTCTTCAGTGTCGCGAACCAAAATCTTCATCCAAGTAGGGCAATCGAATATTCCGTTTCCTTTAGAATATCCCTGAGATAGTAATTCCGTCATTCCGTATTCCGAGTGTATTTCGTTTACTCCGAAACCAGCACTTAGTAATTGATGTAATTCTTGTCGTACAATCTCTTTACGGCGACCTTTCATCCCACCAGTTTCCATAACTATGGTATTTTTAAGAGATAGTTGATATTGTTCTGTAAATTCTAATAAGGCAAAGGAAACGCCTATAATTAAAATTTTAGTATCTGTTTTTTGAAGCTTAAGCAAAAGTTGATATAGCTGCGCATACTCGTTTAAGAAAAATCCGCTTTTAGGGTGATTAGATTTTGCAATTAAATCTTCAACCATATAAATAAGGGAAGAGCCAGTGCGTTCTAAATAGGAAGGTAAAAGAGCTAGTACGCAATAGTCTTCAATATTCCCGTAAAATTGTTTGAAAGCTCGCAAGTAGCTTTTTTCGTATAAACTTAAGTCTGTAACGAAATGTTTACTGGTCTCATTGCCAGTTGTTCCACTGCTTGTAAAAATAATTTCTTCAAGCTCAGGGGAACTTACTACACTTTTCGATTTAAAAAATTCTATGGGTAGAAATGGTATTTGCTTTATAGATTTGACTGTATTTGGGTCAACATTTAGGTATTCGCAAAAAGTACGGTAAACACTATTATTTGTATACTGAAACTTAAAAATACGAAGTGCTTGAATAAGAAATTCATTCTCTGAACGTATATCGAAAATAGCATTTTGCTCCATGAATTTTTTCCGGTTGAAGCAAAGGTACTGAACCAAATTATTTTAATGGTTTGGTAAGCAATTTAAGTAAGGGTATTATTTTACAACCAATTTTCGAGTAATCGATTTATCGTTCTAAGTTACTTGAACAACATAAACACCAGGTGACAGTCGTGAAATGTTCATTGCTTTGCTCATTAATTTATCGGTTAATACCAATTCGCCAAATACATCATAGATTCGAACTTCTTTTAAGTTGTTCTTTTCAGTAGTGACATAGACAACATCTGCAAGTGCAGGATTCGGGTACAATTTAAATCCGGCAATTTCATCTTTACGTGGGGTATTGATATCTATGGTATCTTGGGCATAAACACCAATAGATAAAACCATAAATAGCAAAAAGTAGATTTTTTTCATTTCTAATTGATTTGGGATCAACGAGTTAAATATACTTATAAGCTATACTGGGAGTTTGAAAATGTTGTGAAAGCTAAGATTTTGTAGGTCAATACGATACATGAAACAATTCATCGGAAATATGTGTATTTAACCGATTGCGATTAATTAGGTGGGAGGTGATTTAAAAATTTGGGAAATACTACTTAACGATTAGTTTTCGAGTAGACATTTTGTCTTTTTCAAAGACACGTAAAACATACACACCGGCATCTAAATCTGAAAGATTTAATTCTTTACCTAATATTGTTGTTTTAAGTAATAGGGTGCCGAAAACATCGTAGATGAATATTTCTTTAGGTGCATTTAGATTAGTAGAAATATAAACTTTACCAGTAGTAACCGGGTTCGGGTACATACTGAAACCATCAATATCTCCATTGCTTTGGGTACTCTGCCCATAGCTAAAGGAGATAAAAAAGAAAAAGATGATTAAGTAAAGGTTCCTCATATATAGCTGGTTACAAATGCTATACCACAAATATAGGAATTTACCACTCCTTTCTATTTTTGTAAGAGGAGATATTGCGAAAAGATCGATGAAATGCAGAATAATCGATGAAATACACTATTTATGACCTTAACTACGCTTTTTCTTGTGATTTTTAGTAGCGTTTAGTTAATAATTGTAAGAATTTATTGAACTTAAAAAGCCCACAATTTGCGGGCTTTTTCATAAACTTATCTACTATATTTTAGTTTTCTGTTGCCCAAGCAAAAGAAGTAACATCTACTTGTGTGCCAGAATTGTATGGACCGGCTGTTGTAGCAGTAGCACCATCTATTTGAATATTTGTTAAAGCGCCATTATCTTTCATGTCTACAAGTGTTACATAGCCTTCTAAATAAAGATTTGTAATAGTCGCTCCAGATTCTTTTTTAAACTGCAGAGCTGTACCGTCTACTGTTGAGATTGCTGTTAGGTTAATAAATTTTGGATTGTTGTTTAAACCATCACCTTCCAAGGCTGTTGAAAATCCTACAATAGAATGTAATAAGTAGGCATCAGTAAGAGTTCCGCTCCAACCTTCTGTCCAGTCTACAGCATCGTCCTCGTTATTTTCAGCATAGAAATTACTTATGCTAACTGTACCGCCAAAAAACTCAACACCATCATCCTTACCGTTTAAAATAGCAATATTTTCTATTAACGTACCTGACCCAACAGAGTAAAGGGTTAGACCATTATACTGTGATTCTGCATTTATTTGTGCACCAGCATAATTGATAATCAAATAATTAATTGATCCAGAAGAATCTGTGTCATCATTGCCACCGTAAAGAATTCCACCTACTTCCGCAGTTGCGTTAACACCTTCTGTAGTAACAGCATTACCAGCAATTACTAGACCACCCCAATCTCCAGGGGTTTCGCTAGTTGATGTAAATACCACTGGTGCTGTCTCATTACCTCGTATATCTATTTGCGCTCCTTTTTGAACTACAATATAAGTTTGAGTAGCATCACCAGTTTCAACATCTGCAATAATTTTTGTGCCTGCAGGGATGGTTAATTTTGCGCCAGAATTTACACTGAAAGTACTACTTAGATAATACGTAATCGAAGCATCTAATGTTAAGTCTGTAGTAATGCTTCCAGAAAGAATGCTGGTAGTAACCTCGGTATTTGAATTTACCCAAGCAAAAATAGATACATCTACAGATGGGGCTGCAATGTAGGTGTTGGCTGGGTCAGCATTTATACCATCAATCTTTATATTTGATAATGGACCAGCATCTTTCATATCGATAGTGGTTTCATAACCTGCTAAAGAAAAACCGGTAATCGTTGCTCCAGATTCTTTTTTGAATTGCATTGCAGTACCTCCTACAGACGAAACAGCAGTAAAGTTTATGAATTTTGGATTTTTGTTAATGCCATCGCCTTCTGCAGCAGTAGAGAATCCTTCTATACTATGAAGTACATAGGTATTTGTAATTGTACCGTTCCAACCTTCTGTCCAATCAACAGCATCGTCTTCGTTATTTTCTAAATACATGTTTGTTACGCTCACGGTACCGCCAAAAAATTCAACACCATCGTCAGTACCATTTAACATGGCTACATTTTCAATAGTTGTTCCTGAACCTACGGCATATAATGTAAGACCATTATATTGTGATTCTGCATTGATTTGAGCACCTGCATAATTGATTATTAAATATTCAATGGACCCTGAGTTATCGGTATCAACAGATCCACCATATTTAATACCACCTACTTCAGCTGTAGCATCAACACCTTCTGTTGTTGTTGCGTTGCCCGCTATAACTAAACCACCCCAATCACCAGGAGATTGATTAGAAGAAGTCATTGTTACGGGAGCAGAAGCAGTTCCTTGAACGTCAATCATCCCTCCTTTTTGAACAACAATATATTTGTCGGTTCCTGACTGCGAGATAATTTTAGTGCCAGCAGGTATCGTTAATGTTGCACCAGATTCTACACTAAAAATTCCTGTTAATGAATATTCTTTAGAACTATCTAAAGTTCTGTCCTCTGCTAAACTACCATTAAGGTCGGTACTTTCTAATGGCGGACAAGTATTACATGAGGTACCACCGCAATCAACACCGGTCTCATCGCCGTTTTGTTTGCCATCTGCACAAGTTGCATCAGGTATAGGATCACCTCCATCATTATCATCGCCACTACAACTTGCCATCATTAGAGTGCAAACTGCAGCTAAAATCATCGAAATTTTTATTATTTTTTTCATTTTAGTTTTATTAAGGTTTTTAAAAGCTGTAATTCAATCCTAAACTTAAAGTAGTACCGCTAGTATAAGAGCGTACTATTTCTTCTGTTTCAATATTGGTCGTACTAGGCTTCACTAATTGTGTTCTTTTAATATCTGGATTCAATAAGTTTCTACCTAGAAAACGCAAGGTCCAATGTTCACCTAGCTCTTTGGTTAAGGTGGCATCGAAAACCACAAATCCTTTTTCAATAATTGCATCGTTATAGAAGGTTTCGCTTTGACTTTGTACCTCTGGGGCCCCAAGAGCATATATCTTGTCAGAAGCATAATTCGCAGTCAAAGATGCGGAAAAGGGATTGTCTGAAGGTGTTGAAAAGTTTAAGCTTGTGTTAACGATCCAGTCAGAAGCGCCCTGTAAGCCTGTTTGTGTTAAGCCTTTGTAACGAAATGTTCTTATGAAGTTTCCTTCAGCATCACGAACCTCTTTTAGGTCTTGTGAGTGCCACATTCTGGTAGCATTTAAATTAAGGTCTAGGTTAATACCTTTTGGTGTTTCACCTTCGTTATTGGCTTTTGCCAAATCTATTTTAGTTTCTAACTCAAAACCATATACTTCACCTTTGTTACCTGAATTGAAATAAGAGAAAACACCTGCTGAACCTCGATCTTGTACTTTGTTTATTGGATCTTTAATTTCTTTGTAGAATCCGGCAAGGGAAACCAGTTGGCCATTAGAAGGAAAGTACTCCCATTTTAGATCATAATTAATATCCTTAGATGCATCTAAATTTGGGTTACCTCTGGTAACTTGCCCTGTTTGTGATACATATTCAAAAGGGGAGACTTCTTTAAATTCTGGTAATGTAATAGTATTGCTTACAGCTAAACGGAAGGCTTGATTGTCGCTTAAACTATACTTAACATTTAAACTTGGGTATAAATTATTATAGTTTTTATTGGCTTCACCAATTCTACCCGGTATGTTACCTACATCATAAGTTACATTAAGGTCATCTTTTTGAAAACGTAGACCTGCATTAAAATTCCATTTTTTCAAGCCGACATTGAAATCTGCAAATGCTGCTTTTGAAGTCAATTTACCATTATATAAATCGGTTTGAAGCTCATTTAATTCTAAGTCTCCACTTACGAAATTAGATGCTTGAAAAATAGAGCCTAAATTATCAATGTCAGAAGGGTTAATAGTATTGGTTCTCCTTTCTTCTACACCAACAAAGAGCGATTCAAAATCTCTCTTTTTATTTCTATAATTTACTCCAAGCTCTATTTTAAATG
>CAXBIJ010000169.1:0-7902 GCA_963975675.1 uncultured Maribacter sp.
CCTGAATCCAAAGCACTTGAAAATTCGGTGTTAATTAAAGCGAACATCAACAAAAAAATTACGGTTAAGAGTATTATTCCGAAGAAAATTGAAACTTTTCCTTGGCGTGGACATCTTGGCCTGCATTTATTAGAAGAGGTTATCCCCATCATCAATAGTAGTAAAACCACATTACTTTTCACCAATACCCGTAGCCAGTGCGAAATATGGTTTCAGAAAATTTTAGAGAAACATCCAGAATACGCCGGAGATATGGCCATGCACCATGGTAGTATTAATAAAGAAACACGTGTTTGGGTAGAGAATGCCATTCGAAATGAAGAGCTTAAAGCTGTTGTGTGTACTTCTAGTTTAGACTTGGGTGTAGATTTTGCACCAGTAGAAACAGTAATACAAATTGGAGGGCCAAAGGGTGTTGCGCGTTTTTTACAACGTGCTGGGCGCAGCGGCCACAGGCCTGGTAAGGAAAGTGTTATTTATTTTCTACCCACACACGCCATAGAACTTATTGAAGCTTCTGCTTTACAGAAAGCTGTAAAGCAGAATACGGTTGAAGACCGACTACCTTATCTCAACAGTTATGATGTATTATTACAATATTTGACCACATTGGCCATCTCGAACGGATTCTATCCTAATGAAATTTATCAAGAAATTAAAAAGACCTTTTGTTACCAAGCCGTGTCTGAACAACAATGGCAATGGCTATTGAACTTTCTAGTGATGGGCAGCCAGAGTTTACAATCGTATGAGGAATACAAAAAAGTAGAAGTAGAAAGCGATGGTAAGTTTACCGTAACCAACCGAGGTGTAGCGATGCGACATCGATTTCAAATCGGGACTATTGTCGGCGATGTAAATTTAGCCGTTAAATACCAAAAAGGTGGTTATATCGGTTCAATAGAAGAGTTCTTTATCTCCAAATTAAACAGAGGTGATGTTTTCACCTTCGCAGGTAGAAATCTAGAGTTTATACGAATTAAGGAAATGACCGTGCAGGTTAAAAACTCCACTAAAAAAACCAATAAAATATCTAGTTGGATGGGTAGCCGACTAACGCTGTCAGCTCAAATGTCAGAATTATTAAGAACCGAATTGTACAGTTCTAGCGAGCTATTAGAAAATCAGTCTACTGAAATACGTGCCTTAGCGCCACTTTTTGCTCGTCAGCGAAGGGAAAGTATTGTACCTAAACCTTCAGAATTTTTAATTGAAACATTCAAAACACGAGATGGATATCACCACCTTTTCTATCCTTTTGAAGGTCGATTTGTTCATGAGGCAATGGGGAGTCTTTTAGGGTATCGAATAAGTTTACTTTCACCAATAACATTCTCATTAGCCTTCAATGATTATGGCTTTGAACTACTTTCTGACCAACCCATAGATATACAGCAAGTGTTAGATAATGATTTATTTACTACGGATTATATGTTAGCTGATTTACAGAAAAGTCTCAATTCAACTGAAATGGCAAGACGTAAATTTAGAGATGTCGCCATCATTAGCGGAATGGTCTTTACTGGATACCCAAAGAAGGGTATTAAAATGAAGCATTTGCAAAGTAGCTCTCAATTACTGTTCGATGTGTTTCGAGATTATGAACCAGACAATCTACTTTTTCAACAAGCATTTACTGAAACCTTCGAGCATCAGTTAGAAGAAGGCCGTTTACGTCTTTCATTAGAACGTATTGCAACCCAAGACATGGTGTGGAAACAATGTGAAAAGGCTACACCGTTTTCTTTTCCATTAATTACTGATCGTATGAGCCGCGAAAAATTATCGAGCGAAAAATTAGCAGACCGTATTAAAAAAATGGCTGCTCTTTTGATGAAGAAATAGGTAATTTTGTTTTATGACCCACCCCATTAAGCTTCATGGCCAATCTTTTCAAATGCATTTCTCGGGTGCACTTTTTTGGGTAGAGAAATGTATGTTATTAATTAGTGATGTTCACCTAGGCAAAATATCTCATTTTAGAAAATATGGGGCTGCCGTGCCTCAACAAGCTATTCAACAAAATTTTGACACTTTAAATACTGTAGTTGAGTTTTTTAAGCCAAAAGTCATCACTTTTATGGGCGATTTATTCCATTCTTCACTGAATAGTGAATGGGCCCTTTTTGAAGATTGGGTTCATTCAATAACTTCAGAAATAATTCTAGTAAGTGGAAATCATGATATTATATCCCCTCTAAAATATGAGAATATACATATAAAGGTGATTTCTGAGTTGGTTATAGATTCCTTTTTATTGACCCATCACCCTGAAGAACGTGAAGGGTTTTTTAATTTTTCTGGTCATATTCACCCTGCAATAAAATTAACTGGATTGGGGAGACAATCGGTAAGACTACCCTGTTTTTACAAAACGGAATCTCAAATGATTCTTCCCGCTTTTGGTGAATTTACTGGCACCTATACCCTAGAACCTTGCAATGGATGTGAAGTATTCGCCCTTTTGGGTGATTCGGTGTTGCCAGTGCCAATTAAAGAAGTAAAAAGAAAGCCCAATACTCGAAAATAATTCGTTTAAAAGGCTAAAGAGCATTACTTTATAAAGCAACCTTACTAATTTTACAGAATATGAAGAAAAAACTATCTATACTAAACCTAATGTCGGTTATTTTAGTAATCGTCCTAAATTATATTTCCCAGATAATGGAGTTTAATGGTACTACTATTGGTGAAATAAGCTCAAGGTATGTAAACTTGTTTACGCCTGCCAGCTATGCTTTTGCCATTTGGGGAATTATATTTTTAGCATTATTGGCTTATGGCATATTTCAGGTTCGCAGAGCCTTTTTTAGTAAAAAAGAAAGCATATTCATAGAACAGACAGGCTATTGGTTTGTTTTGGCTAATATTTTAAATTGTTGTTGGGTTTTTGCTTTTGTTTATGACTACACAGGGCTTTCGGTACTTATTATGTTCGGAATCTTAATTTCACTTATAAAAATTATTCTGAACACTAATATGGAACGTTGGGATGCTCCTCTTACCACCATTGCTTTTGTTTGGTGGCCTATTTGTATATATAGTGGTTGGATTGCGGTTGCTACGGTAGCCAATATTTCTGCTTATTTAGCAAAATTAGGGTGGAAAGGTGGATTTCTGACTGAAACCAGTTGGTCAATAGTTATGATTATTATTGCTGCCATCTTGAATTTAATGATGATTTGGAAACGAAACATGCGCGAGTTTGCTGCTGTTGGGGTCTGGGCTTTAATCGCAATTTATGTAAGGCATTCTGGCACTATAGATTCCATAGCAAATACGGCTATAATATCCAGCACAGTTCTTACTTTGACTATTTTAGCACACGCCTTTAAAAACAGGACAACAAATCCTTTTAAAAAAATGCAAGAACGTATAAACCAAAAATCTTAAACCATACTTTTAATATCATTTACCCATGACGGGTATGAAAAGATGGTCGATTTAATGTCCTTATCCGTCATATTATTATTTATAGCCATGGCAAAAATGTTGATGGTCTCGCCAGCATCTGGGCCTAATAAATGAGCACCCACTATTTCACCGGTTCTTTCATTAATAATAGTCTTATACACATATAATGGCGCATTGATTCGTTTAGCGTTAAACCAATCTGTTGACACCTGAAAATTGATACGTATATTTTTATATCTTCTCTTTGCTTCTCTCTCAGAGAAGCCCACCGAAGCCATATTAGGCAAAGTGAATACTACTGAAGGTATTACAGGAACTTCTAATTTTTTTTTATTACCGTTTAATATATTCTCTGCAACCACATAACCCTGTCTACCAGATAAGGGTGTAAGTGGTAAATTTTTGTCTGACACATCGCCGCATGCATACACTTTCGAATTGCTAGTGCTTTGCAAGTAGTTGTTCGTTTCCACTCCATTTTCATTAAAACTTACGTTCCCGTTTTCCAAATCAAGTCCATCTAAGGCAGGTACTCTACCTGTGGTATTGAATACAGCATAAGTATCTATACTTTTCTTATCTCCCTTCGTCTCATAATATAACTTGAAGCATTTTCTCTTCTTTTTCAAAGCGGTAGGCTTTGCACTGAATATGAATTTAATCCCTAACGATTCAGAGTACTTTCGAAGTTCCTTAACCAAATCTGCATCAAAAGGCTTTAAAGGTCTTTTACCTGAATCTAATACGGTAACATCTGCGCCTGCCCTTGCGGCCATATGAGCAAACTCCATCCCAATATATCCAGCTCCTACAAAAACAATGCGTTTAGGTAATTTTTTAAAGTTTAAAAAGTCATCGCTGATTTTAAAATGTTTTGCTCCAGGTATCAATAATGTTCTAGGCACTTGACCGGTAGCGATTATTATTTGGCTAGCGACTACCTTTTTTCCCTCAACCAATACTGTTTGTTCGTCTAGAAATTTTGGTGATTGGTGGTATAGTTTCACGCCTATTTCTTTTAAATTTTTCTCTGTAGAGGTAGGAATCTTGGCCGTGAAATTTCTTTTGAATTTCTGTAATTGCTTCCAATCAATTTTAGCGGATTTAGAGATTCCCTTACCCAATAAGTTTTGAGAAGCCTCGAATGCTTCTATTGCTCCAAGTATTATTTTCTTAGGGTCGCAACCTCTGTTTGCACACGTGCCACCAAACTCACGATTGTCAGCGATTGCCACTTTTTTTCCTGCTTTTATGCATGCCTTTGCAACCGTTTGCCCTGCAATTCCACTACCAATTACAAATACATCAAACTTCTTTTCTTCCATATCACTATACTTTTAAAGAAACTATCACTCAATTCCTGTTATAACTTTTCTAAGCTTATAATTAGGGGGTGCGCTGCAAATTTTCTACAATATTCTAAATTGCAACTTTTTTACAGTAATATGTGACGCATATTCGATAAAAATGAGTCGTATCCGTTTCTTAGGTATTCTTATATTTGCACAAATTTTAAATTGTTGAGTTCTTCTATCCAACAACAGTACGGTCAGTCTCCCCAAATAGGGAAACTGCTAAAATCTATTGCCGATTCTGAAAATTCGGGAACTAAAAACATCCAATTAAAAGGGCTAATTGGCTCATCGCTTTCCTTCGTTTTGGCTAATGTTTTTAAGGATGCAGACCGTCCTTTTTTAGCCATATTCAATGATAAGGAAGAAGCTGCCTATTATCTAAATGATTTAGAGCGCTTAATTGGTGAAGATGATGTTCTATTTTACCCAGGTAGCTATAGAAGACCCTATCAAATTGAAGAAACCGATAATGCCAATGTGCTTTTACGTGCCGAGGTATTAAATAGAATAAATTCTAGAAAAAAACCGGCAGTTATTGTCACTTACCCCGATGCCCTTTTTGAAAAAGTTGTAACCCGTAAAGAACTTGATAAGAATACTCTAAAAATGAAATTGGGAGATTCGCTCTCTTTAGATTTTTTAAATGAAATCTTGTTTGAGTATAAATTTAAACGGGTAGATTTTGTAACCGAACCAGGAGAATTTTCGGTGCGTGGTGGCATCGTTGACGTGTATTCCTTCTCACACGATGAACCCTATCGGATTGAATTTTTTGGTGATGAGATAGATAGTATTCGAACCTTCGATGTAGAAACTCAGCTTTCTAAAGAAAAGGTAAAGTCGATAACTATTGTGCCAAATATGGCCAATAAGTTTTTAACGGAAAAAAGACAGAGTTTTTTAACCTATGTTGCATCAAAGACATTAGTTTTTGCTAAAAACACAGACTTACTTTATGATCGTTTAGACGATTTTTTCAACAAGGCAAAAGAGGCTTTTACAAAATTATCGAAAGATATAAAACATGCCGAGCCAGAAGAACTGTTTATGGGTGGTAAAGAATTTAGAAAACACCTTTCAGATTTCACCCTTTTAACTCAAGATTCTAAACGTAACGCTGAGTCTTTAATAGAATTTAACACCAAACCTCAACCATCATTCAATAAGAAATTTGACTTACTTATCGAGAACCTTAATGGATATCGTGAGCAAGGCTATACCAATTATATCTTTTGTGCCAGCGAACAGCAGGCCAAACGTTTTCATGATATTTTTGAAGAGGTAAACCAGCAAGTTCATTATCAAGTTATCGTTTTTCCGTTATTTCAAGGATTTGTTGATGATGACTATAAATTGGTATGCTATACCGACCATCAAATTTTTGAACGTTATCATAAGTTTCATGTAAAAAACGGTTATGCAAAAAAGCAAGCCATTACATTAAAGGAGCTGAACAAACTTGAAATAGGCGATTATGTTACCCACATTGACCATGGTATAGGTAAGTTCGGCGGACTCCAAAAAATAGATGTCGAAGGCAAAAAACAAGAAGCCATAAAACTAATGTACGGCGAGCGTGATATTTTGTACGTTAGTATACATTCATTACATAAAATTTCGAAGTTCAACGGTAAGGACGGTGCTCCACCTAAGATTTACAAATTAGGTTCTGGCGCATGGAAAAAAATAAAGGATAAAACAAAAACCCGAGTAAAGAAAATTGCCTTTAATCTTATCAAGGTTTATGCAAAACGGAGATTAGAAAAAGGATTTCAATATAACCCTGATAGTTACCTACAGAACGAACTAGAGGCATCTTTTATTTATGAAGATACACCCGACCAAAGTACGGCTACCGAAGATGTAAAAAAGGACATGGAAAGTGAGCGACCAATGGATCGTTTAATATGTGGAGATGTAGGGTTTGGAAAAACTGAAATTGCCATTCGCGCAGCTTTTAAGGCGGTTGACAATGGCAAACAAGTGGCAATTTTAGTGCCTACTACAATTTTGGCTTTTCAACATCACCGTACTTTTACAGAGCGTTTAAAAGACATGCCGGTAACGGTAGATTATTTGAACAGATTTCGAACGGCAAAGGAGAAAAAAGATACTATAGAAAGACTAGCTGCCGGTAAAGTCGATATTATTATTGGTACGCATCAATTGGTGAACAAGAATGTACAATTTAAAGACCTTGGTCTCTTAATTGTAGATGAAGAACAAAAATTTGGTGTTGCTGTAAAGGATAAATTAAAATCTATTAAAGAAAATGTTGATGTATTAACGTTGACCGCAACACCAATACCTCGTACACTACAATTTAGCTTAATGGCTGCTCGTGACCTTTCTACCATTACGACTGCTCCACCGAATAGATATCCTATTGAAAGTCAGGTTGTGCGGTTTAATGAAGAAATAATTAGAGATGCTATTAGTTATGAAATTGAACGTGGCGGTCAAATTTTCTTTATTCACAATCGTATTGAAAATATAAAAGAAGTAGCAGGTATGATTCAGCGTTTGGTACCTGATGCAAAAGTAGCTGTAGGGCATGGTCAAATGGAAGGAAAGAAATTAGAAGCACTAATGCTAGGTTTCATGAACAGCGAATTCGATGTTCTTGTCTCTACCACAATTGTTGAAAGCGGCTTAGATGTTACAAATGCCAACACAATATTTATCAACAATGCCAATAATTTTGGATTAAGCGATTTACACCAAATGAGAGGTCGTGTTGGTCGAGGCAATAAGAAAGCCTTTTGTTATTTCATAACTCCGCCATATGACGTAATGACAAACGACGCCCGTAAAAGAATTGAAGCTCTTGAGCAGTTTACTGAATTAGGTAGTGGGTTTAATATAGCCATGAAAGATTTAGAGATTAGAGGAGCCGGAGATTTATTAGGAGGCGAACAAAGTGGTTTCATCAACGAAATAGGTTTTGAGACCTATCAGAAAATATTAGCAGAAGCTATTGATGAACTGAAAGAAAATGAATTTAAAGACTTGTATGACGAGGTCGAAGGGCCACACGATAAAATTTACGTTAAGGAAACCCAAATTGATTCAGATTTTGAATTGCTTTTTCCTGATGATTATATTAACAATATAACAGAAAGACTTACATTAT
>CAXBIJ010000170.1:0-7865 GCA_963975675.1 uncultured Maribacter sp.
TCTTCTAGAAATGACCATCCGTCTCTTCGAGGCATATTTAAATCAAGAAAAATTATAGTTGGCAGTGGTATGTTCTCTACTAATAAACCTATTAAGCCATTTAGTGCTTCTTGACCACCAGTGTAATACAAGACATTATCAGAAAAGTCAAATTGCTTTAAAACTCTTTTACTGCTTATTGAAAAAAATTCGTCATCATCAATGATACAACAGCTAGAAAATATGCTCATTTGTGATTAATTCTTAATTAAATCTTTCTGTGATTTAGGTTTGTAAAAAGTCTAAATAATAAAAGGCGAAGATAAGTAATAAGTTAGGTGTGAAAGAAATTAAGAGAATAATTTACAACAACTTTTATTAACAGAAAAATAATGTAAGTCTAACATATTTAGGGTGTTATGCTTACATTATTTAAAACTAAAATACCAAGATGCTAGTATAAATTATACTGTTGTTGCGCTTATGATTTTGCCTAAATCATCCGGTGTAATTGGTTTTAAAATATAATTGTTAACTTGGTTATAGTGTTTAACACGCTCTAAATCTCTAGGGTCTACCGATGAACTAATAATGTAAATAATAGTCTTCTTCGAAATATCATGGCGACAATTTTTATACTCATCTAAAAATTCCCAACCGTTCATAATTGGCATATTTAAATCTAAAAATATTACTTCAGGCAGCATTCCCCCTTCAATAATAATTTCTTTAAGACCGTTAACTGCCTCTTGGCCATTATTATAAACTATTATATTTTCTGCAAAATCAACTTCTTTCATTATTCTTTTGGTACCATATATGAAAATGGGGTCGTCATCTATAATACAGCATACTTGTACATTCTTCATAATAATTTGGTTTTAGCTTTGTTTCAATTCTATGAAAATGGTGGTGCCTTCATCTACGACACTTTCTATTTCAATACTGCCACTCATAGCTTCTATTTGATTTTTTGTAATGAACAAACCGATGCCTTTAGCGTCTTTATGTTTATGGAATGTTTTGTACATACCGAATATTTTATCACCATGCCGTTTTAAATCGATTCCTTGCCCATTATCTTTGAAAATAATTAGTATAGTTTCCTTTTTTAGTTTTGATTTTATTTCAATAATAGGGGTTCGGTCTGGAGAACTATATTTTAATGAATTGGTTAGAATATTTAAAAATATACTTTCTAGGTAAGCAGGTACGGCATTTACGAAATGCGATTTTTCAATATTTATTTTTACAACGGCATCTTGCTCCTCTAATAAACCGCCTATACTCTTTTTAATATGCTCAATAGTATTTAATACGCCAATACTTTGAAGATTCTCTAATGCTCCTGTTTTAACCTGAACGACATCATTTAAATGTGCTATGGTTTCAGAAAGACTTTCAGCAGCATCAGAAATCATTCGATTAATATTTTTCAATTCATTCTTATCTTCTTCTTCTGACAAAAATTTCGCAAGCATTGTCATGTTAGTTGAATGTGAACGTAGATTGTGAGAAACAATATGGGCAAAGTTCATTAGACTATCATTTTGACTTTTTGTAACGTCTACTAAAGTTTCAAGTCTCTTTTCAGCTTCAATCCTATCGGTAATATCTAGAAATTGGGCAATAGCATGGCTAGGATTTCCATCTAGATCCTTTACTGGTGTCACGCCAATAATTGCATGCACTATATGGCCATTTTTATGAAAATATCTTTTTTGTAATTGATACGTATCTTTTGCGCCCTTAAACACTATTTTTTTAAAAGCTGTACTTTCTTCTAAATCATCGGGATGTGTGATATCGGTGGTTTTCATTCTTAATAACTCCTTTTCAGAATAACCTAAACTAGTCAACAAACTTTTATTCACTTTTAACCAATTAAGCTCAGGACTTACCAAAGCCATGCCGATTGCTGCATTGTCGAAAGTCTCTGTAAAGGACTCTCTGCTTCTCTCCAATTTTAATTCTGCACTTCGTAAATCAGTAATATCCCAATTGGCTCCAGTCATCTTAATGGCTGTGCCGTTTAAATCTCTTATAGTTTTAGAAAGGCCTTTTATATATTTTACTTGCCCGTTCTGTAATTTGATTCTAAACTCTTCGTCGAAATCTTTTATGCCTAAAATAGCATCGTTTGTGGCTTTTAGTGCTTTCTCTTTATCATCAGGGTGTATGGTAGATTCCCATGCCTCAAAAACTCCTGAAAATTGATTTTTATTAACACCGAAGATTTTATACATCGCACTATCCCAAACTAACTCATTCTTTATAAGATTATACTCCCAAATACCAATTTGGGCGGTTTGTGTCGCAAGCTTTAAACGTTCTTTGATTTCTTCATGTGCTAATTCGATTTTTTTTCTTTCATCAATATCTTGAAAAGTACCTACAATGCGTAAAACCTTATTGTTAAATATCTCAGGCTCACCTATTGCCCTTACCCATATTTCATTGCCTTTAGAAGTTACAATTATTAGCTCGGTATCCCATGGTTTCCCTTTTTCAATGGCAGCATTAACTAATTCGGTTATTTTTTTTCTATGATATCCTTCTTTATAAAAATTGATACCTTGTGCTAAATCAGGCATGAAATCGTCTGGCACCTCGTGTATATTCTTGGTGGTTTTGGTCCAATAAAGCGAATTTTTTTGTAGGTCAATCTCCCAACCTCCTATTTTTGCTACAGTTTCCGCCTTTTGAAGTAGTTCGAGCTCTCCTTTATCAGCGGAAATATCTTCTAAGTAAATTGCTAATCCTTCTAAAATATTAATATCGTTTCTAATTGGAGAAATTTTCCATTTAAGCCATTGAATTTTTCCGCTAGGTAAAACAAATTTTTGCCCTTTATTAATATTTTCATTGCCTTTTAAAGCTAATTCAATAGCAGTTATAAATAGAATTGGCATTTCATTTATAATATCAAAAAGATACAGTCCTTCTACATCTATTTTGTTATCTGTAAAATCGCTTAACCACTGGTTAGAGTAACTAATAAAGTTTAACTTAGTATCCACTATAGCGATAGCAGTAGGATTCTCTTTTAAGAGAAAGTCAATGGCTAATGTTTTCAAGATGGTTATGTTTATAATTTAAAGGTACATAATTCTAGTAAAGTAGGAAAAATAGTTGGTAGGTAAGAAAATACTTTAACTTAAATTCTTACACATAATTTTGCAGATTCATGAGGTTTAATAATAATTTACAACTATGAACGAATTCTTTTTTAAGGCAATTAGGGAGGGTAATTTAAACGAGGTTAAACCTATGTTAGAAAAGAACCCAGTACTTATAAACAGTAAAGATGTTCGAGGTTCTACACCATTGATTCTGGCTACTTATTATGATGAAATGGAGATAGCGACCTTACTGTTAGATAAAGGAGCTAAAATTGATGCTGTTGATGCTTCAGGAAATACAGCCTTAATGGGTGTATGTTTCAAAGGGTTTACTGATATAGCTAAACTTTTAATTGAGAAAAAGGCTCAATTAAATGAGAGAAATGCAATGGGTGCAACATGCCTTATTTATGCCGCTCAGTTTAATCGTTTTGAGATTGCCAAGTTATTGATAGCCAATGGTGCCGATAAAACCATTAAAGATAATAGAGGTAATTCTGCTTTAGATCATGCCAAGACCCAAGGTTTAAATGCTTTTATTGATTTGCTTGAATAGGTTGTTTTATGAAAAATGAGAATAATACTTTAAAAATAGCGCTCGTTCAATCCAGTTTACATTGGGAAAATCCAATTGCTAATAGAGCTATGTTCAGTAATAAAATTGAACAAATTGAAGGAGCAATTGATGTTATTGTTTTACCAGAAATGTTTACCACTGGGTTTACTATGTCACCACAAAATATAGCAAGTGAAGAAGGTTCTCTAACCTTGATTTGGATGAAAGAGATAGCCGCTAGAAAAAACTGTGCAATTGTCGGTAGCATAGTTTATAATGAAAAAGCTAACTATTATAATCGTCTTTTTTTTGTAAAACCTGATGGCGAAACTTATACTTATGATAAGAGACATACATTTACGTTGGCAGGGGAGCATAAAAAATATCAATCTGGTAAAAAAAGATTGGTGGTAGCTTATAAAGGATTTAATTTTTGTCCATTGATATGTTATGATCTACGGTTTCCTGTTTGGAGTAGAAATACCGAAAACATTGACATTTTGCTTTATTCAGCTAATTGGCCTGCACCAAGAATAAATGCTTGGGATGCTCTATTGAAAGCACGCGCCATTGAAAATATGGTATTTTGTATTGGAGTTAATAGAATTGGAGAGGATAATGAAGGGCACATATATCCTGGTCATACCAGTATATACTCTCCGCTCGGTAATGAATTATCATTCTCTAAAAAAGAAGAAATATTAATCGTTGAGGTAACTAAAAATGAGATTGATTTGTTACGTAATAAACTTTCATTTTTAGAAGACCGAGACCAGTTTAATCTATTAGATTAAAAGTTTCATTTCCTTCCCAATTGGCTCGCATCTCTATTAGAGTGGGGTAATAACTCACTTTTTCTGGCTTTATTTTCTTTAAGTAATTTCCCGTATCCCATTTTTGATTCCCATTTGAATCAAAAATAATTCTTGCCATATATTTCCCTGGATTTAAATTGTTGAATTCAAAAACTTGAGATTCAGCGGCAAAAATTTCTCTTTCAACTTTACCTTTTTCGTTAGTTAACTGTACAATTATCGGAAAGGCAATAGTAGTTGCATTAAGATTTAGCTTAAGGTTGCCATAATCGGCTTTGCTTTTTGTTCTTAGATTATATACAACAGTATCGTTTGTGTTATCAAAAAAATCTGTAATCGCACCAGGTAATAGTTCAATTTTATAGCTTTGATTAGGCAGAATTTTAAAATCAAAATTTAAATGATTCTTAAGAGAGTCTAACTTTAAATTATTGGCTACAAGTAGCGTATCCTTATCAGTAAGTTTAATTTTAGTAGAATCAAAACTAACAATTGGCGTATTAACTAAAATTTTAATTGGTTTATCAAATTCAATATTCCCCTGCTGGTTTAATGATAATCGTAATGAATCAAAAGCAACTTTTCGGCTTTTCACATTAAAGGTGTCAGAAATTTTTAAATTTTCATTCCTAATTGCAAAAAGTATTGAATCCATTTTGAATGGAGTAAACCAGAAATTTAAGGTGTCTTTTTCCCTTTCTTTAGTGATTATTGAACTTATAGTATCGGGTAATTTAGTTATAGTTTCAATTTCTATTGCTGAGCCATCGCCATAATATCCAAAACTAATTTTATTACTTGCCTCCATACTAGGAACAGCAACGCCATAATCAGGAATTTCCTTAAAAAGATTTAATAAGTATATTGAATCAGTAGGTAAATTTATGGTGTCTTCTACAAAGCTAATTTTATCTGTCTTCTGGTCAAATAAATTGTTGCCAGCTATATCTTTAAGGGCAAACAGCGCATATTTACCTTCTTTTAAATTTTTAAGCTTAAATATTATCGCACTGTCAAGAGTATTGGTGATATAATTAGGTGGTTTTTTATAAATAGTAGAATCGGTGTAGCTTGAGTCTATTTTATAAAGCATTACACTTACAAATTCATCTACCTTTTTATTGAATGCATCTGTTATAACCCCAGATAGTTCTAAAGAGTCAATATAATTACCAGTGGAAAACACGTAGGTAAAAAAGGGAAGTGGATTTTCTTCATTGTTATCTACAATACCCTGACCAAAATTAAATGTGTAAGTAGTATTTGCGGCCAAGGTATCTTTAATAGTAATTTCAACATATTTATTAGCATTACCCTGAGGAGATAGAATCGGTGTGTATTTTAAAGGGGGAGAAATAATAAGTTGCTTTTGAATATCTTTCAATTTTACCAACTCATTAAAGTAAAGTCTAATTTTTTGATCCTTAAAATTAATGGACATATTGGGGGGTTCTGCCCTTACTAATTCTGGTGGGGCAATATCTTTAGGTCCTCCAGTAGGGGTGCCTCGTTGGGCACATTGGTATGACACCAATACAATGATAAAAACAAATATAAATCCAAGAATTTTTCTACTCATAAGTGCGATTATCAATCACAAAGAAACAACTTATTTTATATAAAACTATGTCTTTGGTACAACTGCCATACTCGAAATATAAATGGTTATACCTTCAATGTCTTTAAAGGTATTGGCACAAATTTCCATTGTAGCACCTGTAGTAATAACATCATCGACCAATAAAATGTTTTTATTTTTAAGTATTTGTTTATTATTTATCTCATAAAGAGACCGGTTATCGTGCCATCTGCTTAGCCTATTCTTTTTAGTCTGTGTTTTAGTATTTGCCGTTTTTATAAGTATATCATCGGCGTAACAGGCATTAATGTGTAAAGCAACTTGTTTAGCAAAAAGCGCGACTTGGTTATAGCCGCGTTGCCTCATTTTTTTTCTATGTAAAGGAATAGGAATCACAAAATCAATGTGTGTTAAATTACCTTCTTCTTTTAAAACCTGGCCGTGCCAATCACCCAAAAATCGTCCAATATTTTCTTGATTCTTGTATTTTAAGAAGTGAATCAGGTTTTTTACAATCCCAATTTCGGTAAAGAATAAGAACGAATTTGCCTTTTTAATGTTAATTCGGCCATAAAAAATACGGTCAATGGCATTTTCTTCGTTAAAGTTATACTCGGTGAGAGGTAATTGATGTCGGCAAGATGCACAAAGAAAGACCTCTCCTCTATATAATCGTGCATTACATCCAAAACATGATATGGGCAACAGTATGTTGGTAACATCCTTTAGTATATTTGAAATTCTGTTTTGTGTCAAATCTTACAGATTAAATTAACCTACAGCCAACCTATTAAATGAACAGTCAAGATAACAAATTCAATTATAAAATAATACTCGCAGCATTTGTAGCGGTTATTATAGCACTATTGATTGCATTCTACTACAGTTACGCTCAATCTAATGCTCAAATAAGTTTTTTAGAAGATGAGAAAGCGATTTTGATAAAGGATCTTACCATCATGAAAGCTGACGTTGATCGTTTAGCTGCCAAAAGCGAAATGAACGAAATTGAACTTCAAGATTCTAAATACAGGGTTCAAGAGCTTTTAGATTCAGTAGGGCGATTGAATTTTACAGTTCAGAAACTGAGAGAGTTTAAAACTGAACTTCGCAGATTAGAATCTAAGAATGATAGTTTACTATTAAAAAATAACTTTCTACGATATAACAATATGCTTCTTACCGATAAATATGATGAATCGCGTAAGCAAATAGAGCAATTGAGAGCTAATTCAAGTTCTTTGGCAGAGGCCGAGGCCTTGCAAAGAAGAAAAATTCTTGAATTAAACCAAAAATTAAAAACCAAGAGTTATCTAAAGATGGCCAATGCAGAAGGCAGTGGTTTTAGACTTATTAGAAACACAAAACCAACTAAGACCAACAAGGCTTCGATTATTGAAAAATTGAGGGGTTGTGTCACTATTTTGGCCGATGAAAGCGAGGCAAATAATGAAAAAATTATTTATCTACAGTTTTTAAATCCTAACAAACAAATTATAGAAGACAATGCGAATACCATTACCGTAAACGGAAATGTATATAGTAAAAGAGTAGAGTTCGTTTTCACAGGTATCGATACCTATGTATGCGAGTCTATTACCATACCAGAAGGCTCATTAATGGAAGGTAACTACACTTTAAATGTCTTTGAAGATGAACGATTGATTACTTCTTCAGAATTTCAATTGAAATAATTATTCTTTTTTTGGGCTAATATTCTATTTTTGCCGCATGGCAAAGCAAGAAGACGATTTTAAGCGTGTAATATCTCACGCAAAGGAATATGGTTACGTATTTCAATCAAGTGAAATTTA